>JAKSCD010000300.1 GCA_022360775.1 Sneathiellales bacterium
CGCGGTCAACAAGATGCCAGAAAGAATATTTATAATTCTTTGCCCACATCAGACCGCACCGAACATTTTCAAAGACACTCATCATCGGAAAGATGTTGGTGACCTGAAAACTTCTGGAAAGCCCCTTACGGTAGATTTCGTAAGGAGGCAGGTTACTGATATCCTCACCGTTCAGAGAGACATTGCCACCGGACAAATTGTACCGGCCACTGACCAGATGGAACAGGGTGGATTTACCAGCACCATTCGGGCCGATAATCGCATGACGTTCCCCCTTTTCAATTTCCAGATTTACTCCCCGAATAATCGCGGTAGGACCAAAGCTTTTGCGAACGTCTTCAAGTTTAATCGCTGATGTCATGAGGACGCTCCTTCATTGCTTTGCATTGGGGCATTGGCTTCTTCCCAGGCCTCCCTTAATTGAGGAAGCTGGGTTTTTGTCGCCACTGCACCAACGGCAGCCAGAACACAAACAACGACCCACGGCATCACAGCATGTGTACTGAACTCGATCCCGATTAGTGACATTCCGTGTTCGCCTTGCGCTGCCGCGCGAACGTGATGGATCATTTCAAGGAAACCGACAATACCGGAAAGCATGATCAGTGTCGGAACGCCTGCACGGATGTAAGGGACGACCAGACTGCCAAGCCTGCTCATTCGATACGCAGGGATATGCATCGCAAAAATACCGGTAAGACCTTGCGGTACATACATCACGGTCAGAACAAACATGACACCCACATAAAGCTGCCAGATTTCGGTATGATTACTCAGAACGGTCTGAAGCAGAGTAAACACAACAGCACCGACGATCGGGCCGATAAAGAAACCGACACCGCCGATATAGGTCATCAACAGCACTACGCCAGAGGTTAGTGCGTTCAGATTTTCCTCGGTTACAATCTCGAAATTGATCGCAAACAACCCGCCCGCAATACCGGCAAAGAAACCGGAAGCACAGAAGGAAATAAAGCGAACCTTACGCTGACTGTAGCCGATGAATTCTGTTCGCTCGTCATTGTCGCGAACTGCATTGGCCATCCGCCCCATCGGAGTACGGGAGAACAGATACATCAGGCCAATTGTGATAAAGGCCCAGGCGGCAATCAGGTAATAAACCTGAATATCCTGTGCAAAATCCACATCGAAAAATACAGGGCCCATTGTTCTGTCACCACTCACCCCTTCCTCGCCACCAAAAAAGGCAACAAAGATCAGCGAACTGGCTGCGATCAGTTCGCCAATTCCCAGGGAAATCATGGCAAACACAGTTCCGGCCCGGCGGGTCGAGAAACTGCCGACGATGATCGCAAAGATAAGACCAATGATACCGCCGAAGATCGGCAGCACCGCCATTGGCAGAACAACAATCTCATACTCGATGTAATTCATGAAATGAACAGACATAAAGCCGCCCAGTCCAAAATACACAGCATGACCAAAGGAAAGCATCCCGCCCTGCCCCAGCAACATATTGTAGCTGAGTGCAAAGATGATGAATATTCCCATCAGGTTCATTGTATAGACAGCAATGTTACTGCTGAAGATAAACGGCATGATAACCAGGCCGATCGCAAGTACAATCCAGGGTCCAAAGCGTTTGGCAAAGGACACTGAAATTTCGCCAGTTGACGTATTAGCAATATCACTCATGTTTCTCGCTTCCCAAACAGACCGGTTGGACGGAAGATCAGGATCAAGACCAGCAGCAAGTATGGCAAAATGGGAGCCACCTGCGGCAGGGACAAGGTCCAAAGATCGCGAAGGGCACTATCCGGAGCCGTTGTGATATTGAAAGCGGCCAGCAAATCGCTCACTGAATAATCAAGCGCAATCGCAAAAGTTTGCAAGAGCCCGATAATCAATGAGGCGACGAAGGCACCGCCAAGTGATCCAAGACCACCGACAACAACAATCACAAAGACAATACTGCCAAGGACCACGGCCATACCGGGAAATGTTCCCAGTGCAGGGCCGGCAATCACACCAGCAAGTCCAGCAAGGGCACTGCCCACACCGAACACGCCCATGAAGACAAGCGGAACATTATGCCCCAGCATCGCTGTCATATTGGGTTGGGAAATCGCAGCCTGAATAATCAGCCCCACACGAGAGCGGGTCAGTACAAGCAGCAGCATAATAAAGATACCAATGGAAACCAGCAGCATGAACGCCTTGTAGGCTGGAAAGTCCTGGCCAAAGAAGTTAAACAGTGCAAACTGCAGAACTTCCGGCTCATGATAGGCTTTTGTATCCTTGCCCCAGATAAACTGGACAACTTCCTCGATCAGGAAGGCAAGACCGAAAGTAAAGATCAGCTCGGCAACATGTCCCCAACGGTGGACATATCGTAATCCATATCTTTCGACGAGCGCCCCGAACAATCCGACAAGGATAGGGGCAATTATCAATCCGGGCCAGAAGCCGACATAAAGACTGATGGTGTAAGCGAAATATGCACCTAGCATATAGAAACTGGCATGAGCGAAGTTCAGAACACCCATCATGGAGAAGATGAGCGTGAGACCGCTGGCCAACATGAAGAGCAAAAGCCCTGTCACGATCCCGTTTAACAGGGAAAAGAATATCAATTCAAACATGGGTTGAATCTCTTTGACGCAAAATGAGAGGGAACAGATCTTACTGTCTGTTTAAAGAGGGCTGTCTGACAATGGTCGGACAGCCCCAGTTATTTGCCCAATGAGGTCCTTATTTAGGACGACGCATTTTGCAGGTCGTTGGCAGCGCTGTATCTGCTGCAGCAACTGTACTCTCTGTTCTCAGACCGAAGCCGGAGTTATCTGAGTCAAAGGTGATATTTTCGTCTGTATGGACGGAAATATGAATTGGCTGGATCAATTGGTGATCATCAGCACGCATCATCAGTTTTTCACCATGCAATGAAGTGAATTCCATGCCTTCAAGCGCACGGGCAACGTCAATCGGCTTGGCACTACCGGATTTATCCATAGCTGAAGCAAGCATCTGGATTGCATTCGCAATACGGAACTGTGAGATATCTTTCTCAGGGTTCTTTGCTTTAAAGCCTTTGTGATAGGCTTCATATTCCGGCGTGCTTGGCGGGTTCGCTGGACCTTCATGAACCAGACGGATCTTGTTCTTGCCACTTGCACCGATGGTTTTTGTAATACCATCATTTGCTGCGTAATAAGTGTAAATCGGAACATCAAGACCGGTTTCACCAATTGCTTTACCCAAGCCGATCATATCAGCGCCCCAGTTACCTGTGATAACCGCGTCAGCGCCGGATGCCCGGATTTTAGTCGCGTAAGGTGTGAAATCCTTCACTTTTCCGATCGGGTGCAGTTCATTACCGACAATTTCAACATCCGGGCGTTTTTCGCCGAGGAATTTAACAGCAGCAGCGGCAACAGCTTTACCGAAAGAGTAATCCTGTCCGATCAGGTAAACTTTCTTGATCTCGCTTTTACCCTTAATGATGTCTGTCAAAGCGTTCATTTTGATGTCTGCATTGGCATCAAAACGGAAATGCCAGAAATTACATTTCGCATTTGTCAGCGCCGGATCAACGGCTGAATAGTTCAGGAAAAGAACCCGATTGTCAGGATTACGCTTGTTGTGCTTCTTAATGGCGTCTGTCAGTGCGTTCGCAACACCAGAGCTGTTACCTTGCGCAATATACTGCACACCTTCACCGATAGCGCGCTTCAGCTGAACAAGGCTCTCTTTCGGGCTGATCTTATTGTCGTAAGGGACGATTTCGAATTTCTTGCCACCAAGAACACCCCCTTTTTCATTGACCAGTTTTTCAACAGCGTAGCGAAACTGCTGAAGTCCATTGGTCCCTGTTGCGGCAAATGGACCTGAAAGCGGATCAATAAAGCCGATCTTAATTGTGTCGGCTGAATGAGCAGAAGACACAGTCATGATTGCAAGAGTAGCACCTGCAAGAATCGTGGATTTAATTTTCAATTTTTCCTCCCGTTGGGATTGCCATCCATTTTCGACTTGGTCTCTTTTCTTATTATGTGGGCTTAGAATTGTGGGTTTAGGCTTCCGGGCCCTCTCCCAAGGCACTTCACACTGAAATTTATTACTTCTTATTTACCCTTATTTGTGACCGAAGCTACATTCAGTATAATTTTCATTTCTCAAACATTTCAACCTAAAAAGTCGTGAAATGACGCCTAAAAAATAGGCAGCCTTATATGAAAAAACTGTTTTATAAAAAACAAAGAAACCAATTAACTCGTTAAAAAATAACAATTTTTAAAGAATATTATTGTAAGCTTTATCATTCAATCACCCGATTGATCCTGTAATCGCTGATTGGCTTTTAGGCATAATTATTTTTTCTAAAATTACCTTTACGGGAAAAGAGACCATTTTCAAAACTACCAAGGATGTGATTCATGGAAGAAAGTTTTGAACAGTCCCTCTCAACAGGATAATGTAGGCCGCCTGCCGTTTGGCAGGAGCGAATGCCGAACTGCAGGTTGGAATGACACAGCATAGTAAAAAACTGATTCTGATGGCCATTGGATGGTTTTTCGTCGCTTTGGGTGCACTCGGCATTATATTGCCGATTCTTCCAACAACCCCTTTTCTACTGATTTCTCTCTGGGCATTTTCTCAATCTTCTGACCGATTTCATGACTGGCTTTATAATCATAAAGTCTTTGGTCCGCCGCTCAGAGAATGGTCTGAATATGGTGTTATTCCCCTGAAAGCCAAAGTCATCGCGCTCAGCACCATGGCGTTAAGTGCCACTTTAGTTATTTTTTTCTCGAATGTAGCCTGGTGGGGGCTGGCAGGAATGCTTTCATTGATGGCCATTGGTGCCATTTTTATCCTGACCCGCCCCAGCAAACGACTGGTTGAGTAATTCTATTTCAGGCGGGACAGCCTTTCCTGCAGCAAATCGAAAAATGCATCTGAATCCAGGTCATCACAGATAAAGGCATTTTTTTCCTTATCTTCCTGAATATCCCACCAGTCAGCCAGGGTCTGTCCCATTGTCAGCTCGGATCCGGTTTCAATATCCAGGGAGACCTGGCGACCCGAAAAAATCCCGGGCTTGATCAGATAGGCAATAACACAAGGATCATGAAGCGGACCGCCATCAAATCCGTATCGGGTCATATCGAAGCGGTTAAAGTAATCCAGCATTCCCCCGCACACATCGCCTACAGGTGAATTCATATCCTTCATACGCTGCAATCGCTCCGGCGTAACCAGTGCCTTATGGGTTACATCCAGAGGCATCATGGTAAATTTAATACCGGTATCCAGGACTTTTGCCGCAGCATGCGGATCAACATAAATATTGAACTCTGCTGCTGGCGTTGTATTCCCAAACTCTTTAACCGCGCCTCCCATACAGACGATTTCCTGGATTTTGGGAATAATGTCCGGCTCTTTCATGAAAGCAAGCGCAAGATTAGTCATCGGCCCAATGGGGCAAAGGGTAATACTGTTATCTTCAGATGCCAGGCAGGTCTCGATAATAAAATCAACAGCATGCCGGTCCTGGAGGGGCATTGTTGGATCAGGCAGATTAGCTCCATCAATTCCGGTTCGCCCATGAATCCATTCTGCAGTAACAAGATCCCGGATTAAAGGGCGCTTTGCACCGGCAAAGACCTTGATATCAGGCCGTCCTGCAAGCTCACAGATTCTCCGCGCGTTACTTTCAGTAAGCGTCAGAGGCACATTCCCGGCTACCGTTGTTATACCTAAAAGATCTATTTCTTCAGGAGAAGCAAGTGCCAGCAGGATGGCTACCGCATCATCCTGACCCGGATCACAATCCAGAATAATTCTACGTTTCGTCATGGCTGTAGATTTTCCTCTCAAACGACAACTGTCAAGCTGAAGATCGCTGTTTTTAATGAGGATTAACTGATCAGGGCGCGGGTTTCGCTTTCAATTAACAATCCGCGCAAAAGACCAAGCGCCTGCTTCAGATGAGAGAAACTGCTGACACCCATGAGACAGA
>JAKSCD010000298.1 GCA_022360775.1 Sneathiellales bacterium
ACACCACTGATATAGTTAGGGGAACCCAGCACGTTCATGAACCGGCGACCCATCCCGTAATCATTTTGCACCAACGCGGGAGAGGAGGACATGGCGAAGGCTTCCGGACCATATTGACGGGTTACTTCCTTAAGCCGCTCTGCGATATCAGACATCGCCTCATCCCAGCTGACTTCCTCCCACTGACCGCTGCCTCTTTCACCAACACGTTTGAGTGGTTTTAATACCCTGTTTTTATGATCAAAACCTTGCGGCGCGTTAATTCCCTTAATGCAGATGTTAGCCCGGAATTTTCCAGGATCCATCGCCTTTACTTTCACATCTTTCATGTCACCTGAAGCCGGTGTCTCAACAGAAACCTGGCAGTGAACATCACAGCTAGCACAGAGCACATGTTTACCCATAGCAACCTCTCTTCTTGTTTTTTTTAAACGGTAGAGGAGATTTTTGATTTTGTCACTATAAAAAATATAGTTATATGTATTTCATGTGCTTCAGAAGCCTTCTACTTGCGGATTTTGCCTTTGCTGTCATAGTGAAGAAATGGATCTTGCAGCAATAATCAGTTTTCTCGACCTTTTGGGGGTTGCAGTTTTTGCTGCCTCCGGCGGTTTGGTTGCCAGCCGAAAGGAAATGGATATTGTCGGTTTTGGCTTGATGGCGACGCTGACAGGTATCGGGGGAGGAACATTGCGCGACCTTTTGCTTGATCGGCCCGTTTTCTGGATCGCTGATCAAAGCTATCTGATTGTCTGTTTTACCATGGCGGTTCTTGTTTTCTTTTTCGCCCATCTTGTTCAGCGCCGTTATATTGTTCTTCTATGGGCAGATGCTGTTGGATTATCTGCTTTCGCGGTGATGGGTGCGCATATAGCCCTTGATCACGCCTCTTCCCCATTGGCAGCAGTTGTTTTTGGTGTCATGACGGCTACCTTTGGCGGTTTGGCAAGAGATGTAGCGTCCGGGGAGAAACCTCTGCTTTTGCAGCCTGAAATTTATGTAACCGCAGCGCTGCTTGCATCAGGTTCCTATACCTTGTTGCAAAAGCTTGGTCTTGACGCTGCCTATGCGGCCCTTATTGCAATATTATGCGGGTTTGTTCTACGGGCAGGGGGTATTTTATTTGGATGGACGGTTCCCCGCTATAGAAGCAAAGCGGGGCGTGACTATTCCTAGTGAAGACTTTCCGGCAATTTGGTGCTTCTTGAGTTAAGGGCTATACTCGTTTTCACAAAGAACGAGGCGAAAAGCGATATGCCCCATTTTGGCTGGTATTTTCTGACTTATCTTATACCGCTTGTATTTATTGCGGGAATGATCACTGAAAACCTTGTCCTGATTTGGCTTGTGCCGGTCTGGATGTTTATTCTTACGCCTCTTCTGGATCATTTTCGTGGTGTTGCAACAGGGAATGTGGAACCAGAACAGGAAAACAACTATACCCGGTCAATCGGATATAACGCGGTCGTCTGGCTATGGGTTCCCTTTCAAACATTGCTTTTGCTTCTTGGGCTTATCCATGTATCAGATCTTCCCATCGCCTCTTTACATTTTCTTGCGCTGGCAATTTCCGCGGGATTAATCACCGGGGCAATCGGGATAACCTGGGCTCACGAATTATGTCATCGCACCAACAAGATAGAGCGAGCCTTCGCTGAAATCCTGCTTTGTCAGGTTCTTTACGCCCATTTCGCAATTGAGCATGTTTATGGGCATCACAGGAATGTGGCAACACCGCTTGATCCGGCGACGTCCCGTTACGGGCAGAGTTTTTATCGCTTTTTACCCCAAACTGTTCTTGGTAGTTTTCTAAGTGCTTGGCAAATAGAGAACCGACAGCTGGAAAAGAAGAGAAAATCGTTCTTTTCTTTTGAAAACCGCATGTTGCGATATATGGCGATCCAGACATTGATGCTGGTTGTTTCCTTTTTGCTCTTCGGGGTTTCGGGACTGGTTTTTTTGATTATCCAGTCCATCATCGCTGTCTTGTTGCTAGAACTCATAAATTACCTGGAACATTACGGTCTTGTCCGGCAACAGAATT
The DNA here is from genome assembly GCA_022360775.1 of Sneathiellales bacterium. Classification (GTDB taxonomy): domain Bacteria; phylum Pseudomonadota; class Alphaproteobacteria; order Sneathiellales; family Sneathiellaceae; genus Sneathiella. The sequence goes on from JAKSCD010000298.1 coordinate 2,045, forward strand.
CAGAGGGTAGATATGAACGGGTTCAACCCTGGCATAGCTGGAATTCCAGCAATATTATCTCTAATCTTTCCCTTATTAATCTGGCCCGTCATTCAGACCATCATTTTATTGCATCCCGGCCTTATCAGATTTTGCGTCACTTTGACGAAGCCCCGCAATTACCCAGCGGATATTCCGCCATGTTAATGCTGGCGCTTTGCCCGCCTTTGTGGTTCAGGATTATGAACCCGCGTGTTAAAGCCTGGCGGCAAATCTATCTTTAAAAAGGGTTATTTCTTTTTCTTTTCAGGCAGGCATTGATGAATGATCTGGTAGCATTGGGAAATGGCAAACCCGTTTTGATCATTCTGGTGATAGGTGAGGGACGTCACTTTGTCATTTTCAAGTTTGAAGGTCGCCGTGCAGCGCCGTATTTCGGACCGCGTTCCGCCATGAAAGATAAACGTGCTTCGATATCCCCTGTGATAGCGTCCAAACCCGTAACTGGGATAAAAACCGGGTGGATAAGTATCGGCGGGAAGCTGGGCAACCTTTTCACTTGTATAACTGAGAAATTCTACTTCTTCTGACAGCCTGGCTGTCCGTTCCGGGACACCGGCACAAGAGAGTAATTCGGTTTTACCAAGACCCACGAGCTCGTCTCGGGCTCTTTCACTTTCTTCAAAAGCAGTATTTGTACAACCCGCTAGAAACAGAGTTGAGGAGAGAGCGAAAGAGCAGAGGATATTGCACTTCATGGGACTGCCTGTTTGCAAAAATTCCTTCTTCAGACTTGAGAAATCCAGAAGGCAATTTCAAGGAGTTTGATGGATTAGTCCTTAAAAACTCCGTGACGGCCAGCCCCATCAGCAAATCGTCCGGCACCGGACTGTGCCTCACTGAATTGCGCTTCTTTCGCAAGCTCCCATTCACGCGCAAGGGCTTCAGCTTCGCTTTTCCCTTCCTGGTCATATATTGCGTGGCGATCAGAAAGCATGGCAAGCGGCGGGAAGGAGGCGATTTGAAGGGCGAGACCTTTGGCTTCCTCCATCAGTTTTTCTTTGGAAGAAAGACGGGTGACCAGCCCAAGGGAGAGAGCTTCTGGTGCCGAAACGGGTTTTCCAGTCAACATCATATCCATCGCAGGGCCCATACCGATAAGCCTTGGAAGCCTGGTTGGAGTTCCGTCACTCATGGGAACGCCCCACCGGCGACAGAAAATTCCGAAAATAGCAGTTTCATCTGCAATCCGGATATCGCAATAAAGCGCGATCCCTAAACCACCGGCAACGGCATGCCCGGACACCGCTGCGATCAACGGTTTGCTGAGCGGTTTGTGCAAGGGACCCTCGGGATGGCCGGCCCAGGCTTTGTAATTGACATTTTTTGACGCTTCCTTCAGATCCGCACCTGCACAGAAGGCACCACCGGCACCGGTAACAATGCCGGCTTTCTGGCTGTCATCCTGTTCGAAATCTTTAAAGGCCGCTGCAAGCAAGGCAGAGCTTTCCTGATCAAGGGCATTTCGCACGTCTGGCCGGTTAATCGTGAACGTTGTTACCGGACCGTCTCTGGAGACGAGAATTTTGTCGTTTGGCATGGCAATTCCTTTATTCTTGTTATTATCCTTCTTCCCGAACTGAAGATCAAATGCGGGAAGAGAATGCCGTCAAAACGAGTTTTATATGGAAGTTTCTGAGCCGGAACAAATAACCGGCTCAGAGAGGAAGCTTAGCTGGCGCTTAAAACATGAATGACCTTGCCTTCCACAAGGTCTTTTGTTGACTTTCCATATTCCTTCATATGCGGGGAAACGGCATGAGCCATCAAAGCGGCCTTGCTTTCCCATTTTTCAATGACGGCAAAGCTGTCCTCACCAAGGCGTGACTGAAATGGTCCAATATCCTCAGCGTCAATAACGGCTGCATATTCGATGCATCCGTCTTCTTCGAGGACGGCTGGAACATTTGCGTTAAACTTCTCCAGAACCTCGGCGCGTTTTCCAGCTTTTGCAGTGATAATTGCAACAATGTTGAGCATGACGTTATCCTTGTCGTTGTTTATGTCAGCATTCAAATCGGCATGGATGATCGCATCATTACAAGGAAGAGAAAAGCGAATATTTTACGTTGTAGGCAATGCGGTAATTCTTGAGTCACATTATCCTAAAATGCAATCCAGTCCTTAAGTTCTCATCAATCTTTTTTCTATATCCCGTTGAAGAGGGAGAGCAGACAAGTCATACTGTGCCTAGTCGGTTGATTTAGTGTGAAATTTGGGGGAAGAAACCCGCCGTGATCGTATTTGGCGAGTTCATATTGTTCTTTTGCCTTTTTCTATCCTTTGTGTACTTCGTTATCCAAAGGCGCAAATTTTCACGCATTAGGGTTGGCCACAGTTTTTTGACTGCAGGTCTGGGGCTGGTAAGTCTGACCGCCCTGATTGACCTCCTGGTCATTGGCCCAAATCACTTGCTCCCCATTGTTATTATGGGCGAAACAGTTATCGAATTTTGGCGTGTTTATGGCTATCTGCCGGGTCTGATTGCAATTGCTATCGGTATTTCCCTGTTCCTTCCTGCAATTGTTCAGTTAAATGAGGAAGTGGGAAGTCAGAAAGCCACACAAAGAAAATTGCTGGCTCAGACACAAGATCTGCAGCTTGCAAAAATGCGGGCAGAGAAGGCGGAAAAGGTTCTGGTTGAAGCCCTGGAATCCATTTCGGATGCCTTCATTATTTTTGATGTTGATGATCGTGTCGTGGCCTTTAACAGCCAGTATAAAGCGCTTTTCTCTTCGGTCGAAGACATTCTGAAACCCGGAGTTTCCTTTGAAGAACTGATCCGTCATCAGGCTTTGAAATCGGACTATTTTGCGGATCTGGAAGAAGCCGAAAGCTGGATCCAGCAACGTCTGGATGAACATAAAAATCCCAGTGATCCGAAAGAACAGTTATTTGACGGGGGACGGATTTACCGGCTTTCAGAATTCAGTACGGTCTCTGGTGGAACAGTTGCGATCCGGACCGATATCACGGAGCTCCGCGAACGTGAAAATGCATTGCAGCAGCTGAATGAGCGATTTGAAGAAGCCCAGTCCGTTGCCCGAATAGGAAACTGGATCCATGATTTCGACGGTAAAATCTATGACTGGTCCTCTGAAACCTCCCGTATCATGGGCTATAAACCGGGGTATGTTAAAATAGGCGAGAAGGCCTATAAAGACAGGATACATCCGGATGATTATGAACGAATGAAATCCGTGGTGAACTGGGCGATCGAAAACCGCGAGGATTATCAGGTTGAATATCGAATGATCCAGCCAGGTGACGATATTATTTATGTTCGCGAGATTGGCCGAATACAATGCGACGGTGCGGGAAAACCCGTTCTGATTGGCGGTACTATTCAGGACATATCCCAGGAACATCAGGCCGAAGTTGAACTGATTGCCGCGAAACTCCGGGCGGAGGAAGGAACCAAGGCTAAATCCATGTTCCTTGCCAATATGAGCCACGAACTCAGAACGCCGCTCAACGCGATCATTGGATTTGCCGAGGTTATTTCGCAAGAGATTTTCGGGCCTGTTGAAAATGCGAAATACAAGGAATATTGCGGAAATATCCTGTCTTCCGGGCAGCATCTCCTTTCTCTCATAAATGATATCCTGGACTTTTCCCGTCTGGAGGCTGGCGAGAATGATCTTAATGAGGAAAGCGTTAGCGTCACCAATATCATTGGCTGGACTTTCGCCATGCTTCAGGCGAAAGCCCGGGAAAGATCCATCAGCCTGGAGATTCTGGGCGAGACTGAATTTACTTTTATTGGTGACGAGCGGAAAATGAAACAGGTTCTGATTAACCTGGTCAATAATGCCATCAAATTCACGCAAAAAGGCGGGCAGGTAAAAGTCTATGTAAAGGACCAGTCAGAACATTTCGTCAGTATCTGTGTTGAGGATAATGGCAAGGGTATTGGAGAATCAGAAATTGACAATGTGATGCGCCCATTTGCCAGAACCAGCTATTCCGTTTCAAGCTCTATTGAAGGTACAGGCCTGGGGCTACCCCTCTCGAAATCGATTGTTGAGCTTCATGATGGCGAACTGAAAATCGAAAGCGAGGAAAATAAAGGCACAATTGTTGAAATCTGTCTGCCAAGGAAACGCTTTCGCGATGAACTTAAACTGGAAGAGCTGGCCTAAAATCTCTACCGCGCAAAAAAGATCTTGATTTTGAAATCGATTGGGCGCATTTACGGCATCGACGTTTAAGCGCACGTGCCACGACGCGTTTCTCATGAGTGAGCTATAGTACGGGCAACGACGCAAATGTCCTTTTTTGGTTTGTCGGATATAATCCGGCTGGATTGATTGAGGGGTTTGCTGACATGGTCCGACCGTCACAACCAAGTATTTTTAGAAAAAACTCTGAAGGCAAAGCGGCGAACAGGCTTTGTCCGGCGACGCGCTTGCGCCTTTATTCCGCTGTGGACGAGGCGATAGTAAATGAAGCCTGTAACGATGCCCTGCATCTTCTTTTTCCGGAAATACTGGAAAAACAGGCCACCTTATTTCTTGATGGTTTTGCGGGTAGCAGTCTTTACGCAATCAAGTCAAACCCCCATCCTGCAGTTCTGCGCCTTCTCTGGGAAAAAGGAATGACAGCTTTTGAAGTCGCTTCTTTAAAAGAGGTTGAGTATCTGCAAAAGCTGCTTCCTGATGCGGTTCAGTATTTTATGCATCCGGTTAAAAGCCGGGAAGCGATTGCGAGGTCCTATGAGCGGGGTGTGCGACATTTCGCTTTTGACTGCCTGGCTGAATTGAAGAAAATTGAAGAAGAAACCGGATTTGCGAAAGACCTATCCCTGTTTCTTCGTGTTCATGTGGACGAGACCAATGCGGCCTATCCACTCGCCGGCAAATTTGGGGCAAGCCTGCAGGAAATGCCCCTGTTGCTTCAAAGGGCCGCACAAAATGCCGAAAGGATAGGCGTTACCTTTCATGTGGGATCACAATGTATGGATCCGCAGGATTATGTAAGGTCCATTCGCACTGTTGGTGAAACTCTCAAACGTTCAGGAATTCATCTTGATATGCTGGATATCGGCGGCGGCTTTCCGGTTTATTATCCGGGTATGGAACCGGTTTCCCTGACAAGCTATTTTGAAGAAATTGAAACTGCCGTTGTTGAGGCTGGTCTGGCTCAGGCGGATCTCTTATGCGAGCCGGGCCGGGCATTGGTCGCCGAAGCGGGGGCCGTTGCAGTCCGTGTTGAGCTTAGAAAAGGGCAGGCCCTTTATCTGAATGACGGAACCTATGGCGCTCTGTTTGATGCTGGTGTTTCAAACTGGAAATATCCGCTTCGGGTTATTGACCGGGAAGGGCTTGAAAAGAGAGGAGCTGCCAAGGCTGCGTTTCGTTTCTTCGGGCCGACATGTGATAGCCTTGATGTTATGGAAGGACCCTATGAACTTGCCGAAAATATCGAGGAAGGAGACTGGATCCTTTTTGAAAATCTCGGTGCCTATGGATTTGCCATGCAGACGCGCTTTAACGGATTTTATTCAGAAACAGTCGTTTCTGTCTGTAACAAGTAGAAAGGCCTGATGATGTCTGAGACCGGTTTGACGAAAAAGGATCTTCTTGATCAGGCGATTGAGCATATCGATATCAAAAGCTTTGATGCGCGTCCGATTATTGACGCCATGGATAAAATGTCTTTTTCCTCACGCGATCTGGCGCGGGCAACAAAGATATTTTCAATGGCTGTGGAAGATCCCGATTGCGCCGTGATCCTTACCCTCGCCGGTTCCACATCAGCAGGCGGTTGTATGAATGTGTATCGGGACCTTGTCGAATGCGGGATGGTGGAT
>JAKSCD010000181.1 GCA_022360775.1 Sneathiellales bacterium
ATCTGTTCAAAAAACCAATCGCTGCGTAACAGTTGAAGAAGGATGGCCGCAACATGGTGTCGGAGCTGTACTCAGCGCCCAGATCATGGAGAAGGCGTTTGACTATCTGGATGCGCCGGTTGTACGGGTAACGGGCAAGGATGTACCCATGCCTTATGCTGCCAATCTTGAAAAACTGGCTTTACCAAGTGTTCAGGATGTTCTGGATGCGGTTAAGACCGTAACCTATCGCTGAGGGGGACAGGATGCCAATTACTATTACAATGCCAGCCCTGTCACCCACCATGACAGAAGGGAAGCTTGCCAACTGGCAAGTCAAGGAAGGCGATAGCGTTGCCTCCGGTGATGTGCTTGCAGAAATTGAAACCGACAAGGCAACCATGGAAGTGGAAGCAGTCGATGAAGGGATTGTCGGCAAAATCCTCGTTGATGGAGGAACAGAAAATGTTGCGGTGAATACACCGATTGCTCTTCTTTTGGAAGAGGGAGAAGATGCCAGCGCGTTGGATACTGTAAGCGCTGCTGCGCCAGCACCGGCGGCCGCCCCGGTTGAGGAAACTCAAGTGGCTGTGACGCCTGAAGCACCCGCTAGTCCAGCACCTGCTGCACAGACCGCGCCTGATGGAAAACGGGTCTTTTCAAGTCCGCTCGCGCGCCGAATTGCAGCCGATGCCGGACTGGATATTGCATCCATTTCAGGAACCGGGCCACGGGGCCGAATTGTTAAGGCAGATGTGGAGCAATATATCGCCTCTGGTGGTGCCAAAGCAGCACCAACACCAGTTACTGATACCGGCGCAGCCGCCACCACGGCGCCTGCACCAGCGGCGAGTGCCACGCCGCCACATGCTGGCGAGCATGAAGAGATTCCGCTCAACGGTATGCGCAAAACCATCGCCAAACGCCTGACTGAAGCCAAACAGACAATCCCGCATTTTTATCTCACCATTGAATGCGAACTGGATAATCTGCTGGCCATGCGTAAAGAACTGAATAGTCGGTCTGATGAGTATAAAATATCGGTCAATGATTTCATAATTCGTGCATCTGCGCTTGCCCTGAAAAAGCTGCCCGCAGCTAATGCGATCTGGGGCGGAGACAAGATCCTGCAATATAAGGATATTGATATCTCGGTTGCCGTTGCCGTCGATGGTGGTCTGATTACGCCGGTTGTTCGCGGCGCGGATCAGAAAGGCCTTGCCGGTATTTCCAATGAAATGAAAGACCTTGCAGGTAAAGCAAAAGAAGGCAAGTTGATGCCCGAAGAATATCAGGGGGGATGCTTCTCTATCTCTAACCTGGGGATGTTCGGGATCAAGGAATTCTCTGCTGTTATTAATCCGCCGCAATCTGCAATTCTGGCTGTCGGCGCAGGTGAACAGCGCCCTGTCGTGAAAGACGGTGCCCTTGCCATGGCGACTGTCATGTCTGTAACCCTGTCTTGTGATCACCGGGTGATCGATGGGGCTGTCGGGGCGGAGCTTCTTCAATATTTCAAAGGCTATATTGAAGAGCCTTTGACCATGATGCTGTAAGAGGGGCAGGTATATGTCAGATACATCCTTTGATCTGGTGGTCATCGGTACAGGCCCGGGCGGGTATGTGGCCGCTATTCGCGCCGCCCAGCTTGGCCTTAAAACAGCGGTTGTTGAACGGGAGCATTTTGGCGGAATTTGCCTGAACTGGGGCTGTATTCCAACAAAAGCGCTTCTTCGTACAGCAGAAGTCTATCGGAATATCCAGCATGCAACCTCCTATGGGATCAAGGTCGAAAAAGCGAGCGTTGATCTGGAGGCGACCGTAAAACGGTCCCGTCAGGTTGCTGCACAGCTTTCCGGTGGTATTTCCGGGTTGCTCAAGAAAAACAAGGTTTCTGTTTTTGAAGGGCAGGGAAAACTTGCCGGTTCCGGCAAGGTTTCCGTTGAAAAAGACGGAAAAACCACCTCACTGGCTTCAAAACATATCATTCTGGCAACCGGCGCCCGTGCGCGTACTCTGCCGGGCCTTGAGCCGGATGGGAAATTCGTCTGGTCTTACAAGGAAGCACTGGTCCCGGATACAACGCCGAAGAAACTGCTCGTGGTTGGTTCAGGTGCTATCGGGATTGAGTTTGCCAGCTTCTTTAACGAGATTGGATCGGATGTCACTGTCGTTGAGGTGATGGATCGGGTTCTGCCGGTGGAAGACGCCGAAATCTCTGCCTTTGCAGAGCGTGCGTTCAAAAAGCAGGGCATGACTATCAAAAAGGGTACTACGGTTACAGACCTTAAAAAATCGGCAACGACTGTGACTGCTTCTTTCAAGGACGCTAAAGGAAAAGTAACCACAGACAGCTTTGATCGGGTCATTATGGCGGTCGGGATCGTTGGCAATGTGGAAAATCTGGGTCTTGAAGGCACCAAAGTTAAAGTAGACCGTACCCATATTGAAGTGGACGAATACAGCCGGACCGGGGAGCCGGGTGTCTATGCGATCGGCGATTTGACCGGCCCGCCCTGGCTTGCCCATAAAGCATCTCATGAAGGGGTGATTTGCGTTGAAAAAATCGCTGGCGTTAAAGATGTTCATCCTTTGAACACATCCAATATACCAGGCTGTACCTATTGTCATCCGCAAGTGGCTTCTGTCGGTCTTACGGAGGAAGCGGCGAAAGCCGCGGGACATGATGTAAAAGTCGGGCGTTTTCCCTTTATTGGAAACGGCAAAGCTATTGCCCTTGGAGAACCTGAAGGGCTGATTAAATCTGTTTTCAACGCCAAAACCGGCGAACTTCTTGGCGCCCATATGATTGGAGCCGAGGTAACAGAGTTGATTCAGGGCTTCGGCATTGCTAAAACCCTTGAAACAACTGAGCTTGAGCTGATGCATACGGTCTTCCCGCATCCGACATTGTCTGAGATGATGCATGAATCCGTTCTTGATGCATTTGATAAGGTGATCCATATCTAGCCTGTGGACCACTGACCTTTAAAAGTAGAGTGATATTGCCATGACAGAAGCAACGCATACTGAACAGCGCGTACGGCATCCGGAAAAGGCTCACAAGCCTGACAATCCGGTGAAACGAAAACCGCACTGGATCCGTGTGAAAGCTCCGGTATCAAAGCAGTATCACGAAACGCGCGAATTGATGAGAGGGCTGAACCTCACCACTGTTTGTGAAGAAGCTGCGTGTCCCAATATCGGGGAATGCTGGGCCAAGAAGCATGCAACCATGATGATCATGGGTGAAATTTGTACACGGGCCTGCGCTTTTTGTAATGTCTCTACAGGCAAGCCCAATGCCCTTGATCCGTTTGAGCCCTTTAATGTGGCAACTGCGGTAAAGACTATGGGGCTGGAGCATGTCGTGATTACATCCGTTGACCGGGATGATCTGGACGACGGTGGTGCACAGCATTTTGCCGAGGTAATTCAGGCTATTCGCGAAGCAACTCCTGAAACCACTATCGAGATCCTGACCCCGGATTTCCTGAAAAAGGAAAAGGCGTTGGAAGTAGTCGTCGCAGCCAAGCCTGACGTCTTCAATCACAATCTCGAAACTGTACCGAAACTTTATACGTCGGTTCGTCCTGGGGCGCGGTATTTCCATTCCCTCCGTCTTTTGCAGCAGGTGAAGGAAATCGACCCGACCATTTTCACAAAATCCGGTCTCATGGTCGGACTGGGCGAAGAGAAAGATGAGGTAATGCAGGTGATGGATGATATGCGCATCGCGGATATCGATTTTATCACTATCGGCCAATATCTGCAGCCGACAGTCAAGCATCACGCACTTGACCGTTTTGTAACCCCGGATGAATTTAAAGCCTATGAAACGCAAGCCTACGCAAAAGGCTTTTTGATGGTCTCATCCTCTCCGCTCACGCGATCCAGCCATCATGCAGGAGATGATTTCGCCAAATTGCGGGCTGCGCGGGAAAAAGCACTCGGTAATTAATATCAAGACATCCAGTAGATCACGAGTATCCGATGCCAACACATGCCGAGCAGCGCCTGCTACCCTATAAACCAGAGCAGTTATTCGATCTGGTTGCTGACGTGGATAGATATCCCGAATTTCTGCCCTGGTGCGTGGGCGCACGGATCAATTCGCGGAAGGACAATGTGATCATGGCAGATCTGGTGATCGGCTTTAAGATGTTCCGTGAAAAATTCACCTCTCGCGTGACTCTGGATCAGGAAAATATGCGAATTGATGTGGAATATATGGATGGACCGTTCCGCTATCTGAATAACCACTGGATTTTCGAGATCCATGAAAAAGGATGCAATATTGATTTCTTTGTGGATTTCGAATTTAAATCCATGCTCTTGCAGAAAACGATCGGTATGCTGTTTAACGAAGCCGTTCAGCGCATGATTGCGGCCTTTGAAGGACGA
>JAKSCD010000180.1 GCA_022360775.1 Sneathiellales bacterium
TAGCTTCGGATGGAGAAGATTGGGCTCCTCCTCCCCGTGCTTGCATCGGATATAGGTTGGAATATTTTCCATAGGACCCGGACGGTAGAGGGCCACGATCGCGATGATGTCTTCAAAGGCGTCGGGACGCATCTTGCGAAGCATGTCCCGCATGCCCGAACTTTCAAGCTGGAACACCCCGACGGTGTCACCGCTTGAAAGAAGCTCGAACGTCTTTTTGTCATCCAGCGGGATTTTGGCGAAATCAATGGGAATATCCCGTTTCGCCAGAAGGTCTTTGGCCCGGTCGAGAACCGTCAGGGTTTTCAGACCGAGAAAGTCAAACTTCACCAGACCGGCAGTTTCCACATATTTCATGGAATATTGCGTCACCGGCATATCGGAACGCGGATCACGGTAAAGCGGTACCAGCTCATCCAGCTCCCGGTCCCCGATCACCACACCTGCCGCGTGGGTCGAGGCGTGACGATAGAGCCCTTCAAGCTGCAGGGCAATTTCGATCAGGCGGGCAACCTCCGGATCGGTGTCCCGGGCTTCCCGAAGCGGAAATTCAGTATCCAGTGCTTCCTGCAGGCTCATGGGATTGGCGGGATTGGACGGGATCAGCTTACTGATGCGATCCACCTGACCGTACGGCATTTGCAGCACCCGGCCCACATCCCGGACAGCAGCCTTGGCCTGCAGCTTACCAAAGGTAATGATCTGGGCAACCTGGTCATGGCCGTATTTGTCCTGCACATATCTGATCACCTGCTCCCGCTTGTCCTGGCAGAAGTCGATATCAAAGTCGGGCATGCTGACCCGTTCAGGATTAAGAAACCGCTCGAACAGCAATCCAAAACGCAAGGGATCCAGATCTGTAATGGTCAGCGCCCAGGCAACAACCGATCCCGCGCCGGATCCACGGCCCGGCCCTACGGGAATATCATGTTCCTTTGACCATTGAATAAAGTCAGAGACGATCAGGAAATATCCGGGGAAACCCATCTGGTTGATCACCCCGATCTCAAAATTCAGGCGATCAAAATATTCTTTATGTTTTGCGCTTTTTTCATCTTCCCCCATCTCTTCCGTGAAGACCTCGTTATCAAGGCGCTTTTGCAGCCCCTCCTTGGCCATAGCCTCCAGTTCCCCTGCTTCATCCCGTCCTTCTGATGAAGAAATGGCCGGCAGGATCGGATCTCGCGCAGGCGACAAAGAGGCGCATCTTTGTGCAATCACCAGGGTATTGGCAGTCGCTTCTGGCAGATCGCTGAATAAAGACAGCATTTCATCGGCCGATTTAAAATAATGTTCCGGCGTTTTGCGGTTTCTTTCCAGATCCCCGACATAGGTTCCTTCAGCGATACAAAGAAGAGCATCGTGAGCGTCATACATTTCCCTTTTAGGGAAAAAGCACTCATTTGATGCAACAAGGGGAATATCCAGATCATAGGCCAGATCCAGTAAACCGGCTTCTGTCTGCTGTTCCTGCTCCACACCATGACGCTGCAACTCCACATAAAGGCGATCAGGAAAAATTTCGTTGAAACGCGCCAGATATTCTCTGGCCTCATCCATCTGCTCGGAGGCAATCAGGCGACCAATCGGACCAAAGGCACCACCGGTCAGGCAGATCAATCCATCGGAATGATCTGCAAGATAGTCAAGGTTGACCTGCGCTGTCTCTCCGGCTTCGGTTTTCAGAAAAGCGTGAGAGGTCAATTTGAGAAGATTGTAATATCCCTGGTCATTTTGCGCGAGAAGAACAATGGGATCAGGCTCCGGTTTACGGCCATTTCGATCAACACCATCTGTTCTTGTAAGGGCGATCTGGCATCCCATAATAGGCTGGACACCTCCCCCTGGAAATGAAAGGGACATTTCCAGGCTGCCAAACAGGTTGCTTGTATCGGTAATCGCAACGGCTGGCATTTTAAAATCCTGGCAAAGTCCCAGGAGTTTTTTAACCGGTATCGCCCCTTCAGAAAGAGAGTAAGCGGAATGAACCCGCAAATGGACAAAACCGGCATGGGACAAGAGAGTATCCTCCATCAGTGACTTTAACCGTCCCATTATCACATATCCTTATCTAAAGATCAGTCCTTGACACCTTCCTTTTAAAAAAATTCTGTGGATAAAATTCTGTGGCTGGATCGCGAGTTGGGGTCTCGCCCACAGAAAACACCCTCTACCCGGTAAAGCTTTTCACGATTTCCGCCCAGAACACCAATGTCGCCAGCGTTCCGCCGAAAACCACAAATTCAAAACCGCTTTTCAACCATTTCATATTTGACATTGTCATTTCTCCGTTCGTTGTTGGGAAAATAATGTTCTTGTTTTGTTCTTTTGTCAATTAAAAAAACAGGGCCGGAAGAAAACCTCCCTAAGCCCCTGTTTTATAAATAGAAAAAATCCAGGATTTTACGGCTTCAGATATCCTTTGGCATCAATTGCAGCTAAAATATCTTCCAGGGACTGTTCCAGAGTTCGCCCTGAAGTATTGATCTGAATCTCAGCCCGGGCATAAAGCGCTTCTCGGCTCATCAGAATGCTTTTCAGCTCATCCATTGCTTCCGGGTTTCCAGCCATGGGCCGCTCATCTCCCTGCCCGCGCACCCGCGTCATATGATCCGTAGGATCTGCCTTGAGCCAGATTGTATGATAATAGCGCAAAAGATAGTTCAGCGTTTCCGGCTCGGCGACAATGCCTCCGGCCACTGCCAGAACAATGCTGTCATTGGTTGCAACAATTCGTTCAACAGACTGCTTTTCAAGACGGCGATAGCCCTCCTGACCGTAAAGAGCAATCACTTCATTAACCGGCATACCGCTGGCCTGCTCGATTTCCTCATTCAGCTCAAGAAACGGATAGTCTATTTTCTCCGCCGTCAAGCGCCCGAGCGTTGATTTGCCCGCCCCTCTCAAACCAATAAAGGCAATCCTTCGAGACCGCTTGAGATTGGGATGGTCCGGATCCAGAATTTCAAGAACCTTCATTCGCTGTTCACTGGTCGCTTCTTTATAGAGCGAGATAATAGAAAGAAGTTTGGATTCGTATGGGTCTTCTTCTCCCACCAGCCATTCAATCTTGAAATCAAGCGCTTCAGCAACCCGGCGAAGGAGAATAATGGAGATATTGCCGGATCCGGTTTCCAGTTGCGCCAGATATCGCTGCGATACTCCGGAAATCTCGGAAAGGGCCTTGCGGGATATATTCTTGCGCGCCCGCGCTTCCCGAACACGTGTCCCAACCTGTTTGAGAAAAGCCGCAGTTTTTTCTTCCCCGGAAACCGTATTATCTTCAACGGCTGGAGAGGCTTTTCCCCCAAAGGTTACAATTTCATTCTTCATACGCCCGGAACCATAATGCATCTATTGTAAATACGATTATGCATTATATTTCAAACGCATCAAGCGCAATTCGCATCATCCTTGAGACTTGTTCTGATGAGTTAATACCGGTTTCGGAATTGCACATCCCGATCCTGATTGACAGACCTCTATTTTTCGTTCGTTAGCACCCAAATCGAGTATCTGTCAAGATCTATTCAATTATTATAGGCATGCTGAATGAGGTGTATCACGCCTTACCCGATCCAATGTTAAAGCAACATCATTTATATACCTTGCAATACAAGGTACCTGTTATTATGTGATATTCTATGACTGAAAGCGCAAAACCTTCTGACACCGCCCAGATTCAGCTAAAAAAAGGGGCATTGCAACTAAGCGTCATGGCGATATTGGCGCGAAAGGAAAGCTACGCCTATGAGATCTCGAGCACGCTCTCGGATACTATTGGAATAGGTGAAAGCACAATTTATCCCCTGATGCGCAGGATGCAGAAAGAAGGTCTGGTCGTTTCTTATCTTGTTGAAACCAGTAGTGGCCCCTCGCGAAAGTATTATCGACTTACTAACGCTGGATGGCAGGTATTTGAGAAGCAGAAGAGTGACTGGAGAACCTTTATAACAGCGATCAACACAATACTTGGAGATAGTGCATGAGCCAGCAAGAGTTTCTGAAAAAACTTCGTCGGGAACTGGAAGATTTACCAGCTGGCGATGTTGATGAAATCATTGAGGATTACCGGTCCTATTTTGATGAAGCGCTTGCAGCAGGAAGACCCATTGAGGATGTCATTGCAGCTCATGGCGACCCGCGGCAACTGGCAAAAGAGCTCCGCACTGAACTTGATTTGCGACAATGGGAGAAACATCATTCGCCTGCGAATTTCTGGAAAGCAATATTTGCCCTCGGAAGCCTGGCGGTTGCAGACATCTTTATCCTGGTTCCCGCTTTACTGTCACTCGCGGCATTGACCCTGATCCTGTTCTTTATCCTTTCCCTTTTTGGCGTAATCGGCATAGGCACATTGCTTGATCTGCTATCTTCCGGCTACGAACCTTCCGAGGGATCTGTGTCCTATTTTTTGTTCCGTGGCATCGGATTTCTAATCGCCTCCTTCGGCGGTGGTGTATTGCTGGTTTTCGCACTCCGCGGCGTAGTAAACCAACTGACACGCTACGCGCGCCTTCACTATCGATTGCTCCCGCCAACCCTTCTCTCTGCCGAGCCATCTGATGCAGCAGAAAAGCATTCAAATAACCAACATGCCAGAGAAGAATAACAAATGAGAAAACAGCTTCTGATAACGATCTCAATGCTTTTTCTACTCTCAGGATCTGTTTTAACTTATCTTATCCTGACCGGAGAGCGGGGCTTGGGAAGGCAGGTTCAGCCTGGGCGAATGATCGAAGTTTCACAACTTGATGCCGCAGAAAGCCGGGAACTAGGGTGGAAGCCAAAAGAACTGGACGCCGTCTTCGACTATGCTGCCACTTTGAGTACAGACTCATTTATGATCGTTACAAATGGTCAGGTCGTCGGCTCGTTCGGTGACCTCTCAAAACCCTATAATGTCCACTCCATACGAAAGGTATTTCTGAGCGGTCTTATTGGCCAGCATATCGGGGAAAATGCTCATCAAATACCTTTGGAAGCGACACTGAAGCAGCTCGGGATTGATGACTTTCCGATCCCACTCACCGACTTGCAAAAGTCTGCGACGGTCGATCATCTCCTCAAAAGTACCTCAGGGATAAATCACCCGGCTGCCGCGGAGGGGGGATTGACTGGAGAAAAGAACCGCCGCCTTGGCAAAAGCGAGAACCGTCCGGGATCGATCTGGGCATATAACAACTGGGATTATAATGCTCTCACAACGATTTTTGAAAAACGGACGGGCTTATCTGTAGAGGAAGCCTTTTTGACAGGGTTCGCAAAACCGGCGGGCATGAAGGATTTTAAGACCGGCGATGTCTCCTATGTCAGCGACCTGACACGGTCACAACACAAATCAGCCGCGTTTCGGATGTCTGCACGAGACCTTGCACTCTTTGGACAGCTCTATCTTGATCGAGGAA
>JAKSCD010000178.1 GCA_022360775.1 Sneathiellales bacterium
CCCGATCTGATTATTGCGGATGAACCGACCACCGCACTTGACGTCACCATTCAGGCGCAGATCCTGTTTGAAACCCAGAAGCTCTGCCGGGAAACCGGGACGGCGCTTGTCTGGATTACCCATGATCTGACGGTTGTCGCCGGTCTTGCCGACAAGGTTTGTGTGATGTATGCGGGCAAAGTGGTGGAGGCCGGGACTGTTGACCGGGTTCTGGATAATCCGCGCCATCCCTATAGCGAAGGGCTGATCGGATCCGTCCCCAGCCGCAACAAACGAGGCCAGCCCCTCACCCAGATCCCGGGGATGACCCCTTCCTTGCTTAACCTTCCGCAAGGATGCGCCTTCAGCCAGCGCTGCAAATATGTGCATGAGCGCTGCTCGATCGCACCGCCGATAGTGCAAACCGATGATAATCGTAAAGTCCGGTGCTATCGCGCCGAGGAGGCAGCCCATGCCTGACATGCAGGAAAACAGTCCTATTCTTGAAATTCGCAATATTTCCAAGAAATTCGTAAAGCCTCTGGATTTTGCAGAGAAAATTGCCCAGAAACTGGGCTCGGATATCAAGGAAGAGGTTGTCCATGCCGTGGATGACGTCAATCTTGTCATAAAGAAAGGCGAGGTTGTCAGTCTGGTGGGCGAATCCGGCTGCGGTAAATCCACACTGGGCCGGATGGTTGCCGGGATTCTGCCGCAAACCTCCGGCAGTGTCCATTATGAAGGGGCGCAGGTTGATCAGTTGACAGGGGCGCAGGCGCGGGATGTCGCCCTTAAGGTCCAGATGATCTTTCAGGATCCCTTTGCCTCCCTGAATCCGAGGCTGAAAGTCCGGGAGATCCTGGGAGAAGCCCCGCAGGTCCACGGCCTTGTAAAAAAGGGAGAAGTCGACACCTATCTTGACGAGGTGATGATGCGCTGTGGCCTCGACCCGGATTATAAAGACAGGTATCCGCATCAGTTTTCCGGTGGTCAGCGCCAGAGGATCGGCATCGCCCGGGCCCTGGCCGTAAAGCCTGACTTCATTGTCTGCGATGAAGCGGTTGCCGCCCTTGATGTGTCCATTCAGGCGCAGATCCTGAACCTGTTTATGGAATTGCGCAAAGAGCTGGATCTTACCTATCTCTTTATCTCTCATGATCTTGGGGTGGTGGAGCACATTTCGGACCGGATTGTGATCATGTATCTTGGCCGCGTTGTTGAAAGTGCGCCAACCGAGGAATTGTTTGACAATCCCAACCACCCTTACACCCAGGCACTGCTCCGGGAAATTCCGCGCCTGGAAGCCCGGCATTCCGATTTCACGCCGATTGAAGGCGAAATCCCCTCTCCTCTCGATCCTCCCAGTGGATGTCATTTCCACCCGCGCTGTCCGCACGCCATGGACCGCTGCCGCCAGGAGGCTCCCACCCTCAACTCCATCTCAGCAGAGCATATGTCTGCCTGTCATCTCAACGAAAGCTAAACCGTGCACGATATTGACCGAACCGGAATCCTGTTTCTGAAAACACCCGTTAGCAACTCCGTTCCCCTTGTCCTGGATAGCCCCCATAGCGGAACAACCTATCCGGATGACTTTGATCATGTCTCCGATTTTACGGTTTTACGTCGAGCGGAAGACACCTATGTCCATGAGCTCTATGATTGCGCCCCCCGCTATGGTGCTGTCCTGATGGGCGCGCATTTTCCGCGCAGCTATATCGACGTCAATCGCAGCCTTGAAGAAATCGATCTCTCGATGATTGATGGAAACTGGGAAGGGCCGGTTGTATCAAGCGAAAAAGCCGATGCCGGAATTGGCCTGATCTGGCGGGTTAATCAGAATAATGAGAATCTCTATGATCGGAAACTCAGTATCGAAGAGGTGCGCCACCGCATTCTGACATACTGGCAAGCCTATCATGAGACACTAAAAAACTCGCTTGAGGAAACTCATACCCGGTTTGGCAAATATGTTCATATCAATTGTCATTCGATGCCCGAAATCAGTAATGAAAGTTCCAAGGAAGGCCCCGGTGTCAGGCGGGCGGAGTTTGTTCTCGGGGATCGCCATGGCACGACCTGCGATCCCGACCTCGTCATCGAGCGCCCGCCCAAGGAGGGCTGACATGTTCCCGATCCTCCTTGTGGGGATCGGGCTGCTCATCGGCTGCGCGGACCTGCCTCCGGAGACGGGGGTTGAGGTCGGTGCGCGCGCGGGCA
>JAKSCD010000302.1 GCA_022360775.1 Sneathiellales bacterium
GACATCAACTTTTGACGGGAACCCATTTACCAGCAGCAGTCCTGCATGCCGTGCCTTTGACTTCCTCTTCATAGCCATCGATAAAAACCCACATGGAATAATCACGGCAATCCCGGTTATCTGCGGACTTGAAAGTACGCTGCGGGGTGACGCTAAACTGGGTTCCTGTATCCGGGTTCTTCCACCGGCTTGTTTCACCTGTCTTGGTTCGCTCCAGAACAGTGTTGGTGGCCTGATGATCCTTCTCATCCATACGTTTGGCCACATGGCTCCCCAGAACAGCGCCTAAAATAGTCCCGCCAATTGTCGCAGCCACCCGGCCGGAACCCTTTCCAAACTGGGTTCCGGCCAACCCCCCGATGATCCCCCCGATCACCCCTCCGAGGGCCTGATTATTAAAGGAGGAATGACTGCTACCTCCGTAGCTGTTGTGGTAACGGTTTTTCCACCTGCGTTCCCTCTCCCACTGGCGCCACTTTCTTTCTCGCTCCAATCGCGCCAGCCGACGCTTGCGTTTGCGCTCCTTCTTTTCACGCCAGTAATTCCTCTCCCGCTGCCATTCCCAGTAGTCATATTTGGTTTGGTAATATTTCCCCTTGTGCGAATGTGCGCCATGTCGCCCGTCAGCAGAAGCGATACCCGGCAATAACACTAGGCTAAGCCCAAAAACCGCGGCACACAGGGACGCTTTTATTGGTAAGCAAGGAATTGACATGATTGTCCTCCTTTGAAATTGGATTGCTCTTGAAAATCAGCGGGCAGAGAGTCGTTCACATCTGCTTTGACAAGACGAGCCAGAGATTTCGGCTCAACTCCCTATGCAAGTGAGCAGCGTTATGGCTCTATGATTTTCTGTAGCCGTAATTTGCAGCGTAACGGGGACGCTTTTCCTTCAGTTGCACATTGATGCGCCGGATATGGGCCTTGCCATCTATCTTGAGTTTGAGGCTGGAAACATTTCGGCCCAGTTTCAAATTATGGTGCGGGTCAAGGACGACGACCCGGGATCCTCGTGCAACAACTTTATCGACAACGCGACCATTTGCGATCAAACGCAGTTTGGTTTTCTTATTACGTGGTTTCAGATGGACAACAACCTTCTGAACGCTCTGGCCGAAGTAATCCCGGTTCAGCCCAAACATCTTGCGAAGAGGCAAGGACTTGTTGCGAACCGTCCGTTTGAGATCAATGCTTAAGGTTTCATATGAAATAACATTGAACCTTCTGTCGAATGGATCGACTGACTTATAACGGCCATGGTTATTCCAGCTGTCATAGGAGTAATTTTTGTCTGCATGGGAAGGAGCAGCAAAAGCTGTCACACATGTCAGGGCCGTTACGAAAAGAGCTTTGGATACAGTTTTCTTCATGGTTCGTTCTCCAGTTCGCAGGCAAGTTTTGTCTGCCTAGGACTGGAAAATGCGCTCATTGCGTTTTCAGTGATATGCTGGCCCTGTTATTTTTTGTTTAGCCACATTAATATGACATAACAGGCAAGCTATTTGACCTTAAAGCCTTAAAATATAAAGTGTTTTTTATGAGAGTATTTCCGACAGGACTGATTAGTATTTTTGCCTTTGTTTTCATAAGCTTGGCAATTCCGATTGCTCCTGTCTGGAGCGATTCAGCGGATCTGCAGTCCAGTATCTCTCGCCTTAAAAACAATCCTCATTATCGCGGTAAGGTCCTCAGCACTCATATACGGGAGCTGGACAATCGTTCGATATTTGAAGTGCGTATTTTGAAGAAGAATGACAGGATTGTTATTGTTTATATTGATCCGGAAACAGGGGGGGTTATTGGTGACTCTCTGGAGGGTTCCGGGAAAAGAAAGAAAAACAAGAAGAAAAGAAGGTAGCTAAGGACATAATGCGCATTCTTATTGTTGAAGACGACCAGGAGCTCTCTTCCCAAATCGCAGTGATGCTACGCGAGGAAAATTACGCTGTCGAAGAGGCTGCTGATGGTGAAGATGCTTTGGAAATGGGACTTGAAGGCATTTATAACGCCGTCATTCTTGATCCGGGTCTTCCGACAATGGACGGTTTCAGTGTCCTCCGAAGATGGCGGGACGCGGGCCTTGACATGCCGGTAATCGTCTTGACCGGTTCTCGCAAGGATGTCAGCGATATGAAGGAAGGTGTTCGCGCCGGAGCTACAAATTATCTGACCAAGCCAGTTGATCTGGAACTGCTTCTGGACTGGGTCAGAGGCGTCGTCAATTCCGCCGGCCCCAATACCAAAAAGCCGGTTATCGAACGAGGGGATTTGCGCATAGACAGTCAAAGCCTGAAAGTCTGGATGGCTGGTGCCCCTGTAAAACTAACCCCAACTGAATACCGGATTTTACATTATCTCGCGATTAACAATGCCGGCCCAACATCAGCCGATGAACTTGTTCGTCATAATTTTGAAGGTGATCTTGTTAAAACTGCACAGGAAGTCCCTGTCTTTATCAGCCGTTTGCGCGGCAAGCTTGGCAAGGCTGCCATTGAAACCGTCCTTGGCTATGGCTACAGACTGACGCTCGGCGATGACTAGGGCAGCAGGATGAGAAAGCCTGTTTTAAGGAAACTATTGCCGCGCTCTCTTGTGGGTCAGTTAATCCTCTGGGCTCTTTTGCTAACGCTTTTCAGCATCCCTTTTTTTCAAATCATTTTTACGTCCGCAGTATCCAGAATTTCGAAAGATGTGGTGGATACGCGGCTTATTGAATTTGGCAACCAGTTACGCGGACACTGGACAAGTAACCAGGCCGCCTCTATTTCGACAAGCAGCAATATTCTTCCAATTCCTGATATTCGCTTTAGCGGCGGGCCCGATGCGGATTGGGTGTGGCAAATTGTTGTCGACGAACGGCTGCAGGACCGTTCAGATTTTCTAATTCTTCTGGATAAAACCATTACTCCTCCGCAGGAGATTTCCCTGCAATCTTTTACAGTACAAACACGTGAAACAGAAATCGGTCCCATGCGGGTTGCAGAGCGATTGATCCAAGGGCAATCCGCTCCTTCTGTCTATTTCATGGTTGGAATACGCGAAGAGCGCTATCAGGAACTGGTGTTTGAACATAATCAAAGATTGCAAAGCCTTACGCTCCTTTTTGACCTCCCGGTAACGCTGGTTGTGATGGCTTTTTTGCTTTTTATTGTTGTTGCGGTTCGGCGCGGCCTTACAAATGTTACCGAAGCCATAAAGACCTATGAAAATGGTGAAACGGAAAAAATCGAAGGGGAGTTCGCCAAAGAGTTTTCCGCACCTGTTGAAGGGATCAACAGACTTCTAAGACAAAATCGCAAACTGGTTGATCGGACACGCAAATATGTCAGCAAGATCGCCCATGACATCAATCATCCGCTGGCAATCATGAAAAATGCGCTATCTGGTGATCAGATCAGTGATAGGGATCGTGATCTCTTACAGTCTCAGGTAACACGTCTTACCGGACTGGTTGATCGATATTCCAGCCTGGCAAGGGCAATAGGACCTGAAGGCGACGTACAAAGTCGCACCAACATCCACGAAATGCTGGATGATACTGTATTGGGATTCAGCATTCTTTACCGGAAAACGCCGCTTACAATAACTCAGGAATGTGATGAAACGCTGGTCTTTCCCGTCCCCCGTCATGACCTGGAAGCCATGGTGAGTAATCTCCTTTCCAATGCTCATAAATATGCGAAGAGTGAAGCACTTGTTGCAGCCGGTAAAAAGGGCATAAATTACTGGATTTCTGTCGAAGATGACGGACCAGGCATTCCGGAACTTCAGCGAGATACAGCCATTAACTGGGGAAGCCGCCTGGATGAAGCCCCCCCTGGCACAGGTTTTGGTCTGTCCATTGTCAGGGACATTGCCGAGCTTTATGACGGATCTGTCACTCTTGGTGTTTCCAGACTTGGCGGCTTGAAAGCGGAAATTACGCTGCCAATTTCCCGCAGCTGACAGAGATCGAAATCGCTGCCATTTAACGAAACCCTCGCACATCCTATTCCCTCTTCCATGGATTATGGAAAAGTGTGGCCTGAATCCCGCTCTTGACTTAATCGCTTTTAGGAATTATTCGCATTATCAGAAGGGTGATGGCGTAAAATGTATAGTTCGACCGAAGCAGAGTCATGGATTACTCTCTATCTGGAAAACAAACTTCAGATAGAAGGCTTCTTTCGGACCCGTGTGCAAAATCCAGAAGACTGCAAGGATCTGGAACAGGAACTCTTCATTCGCATTCACAAACTGGATCCGGACAAGAAAGTAGACGATCGCCGTGCCTATTTATTCAGGATCGCCCATAATCTGGTCAATGACCTTTTGCGCTATCGTCAACGCCAACAAACCCACACAACCGATGTCTCTGATATTCAGGAAGTCCGGCATGATACCTATCAGGTAGACGATCAGCTTTCGGATAGACAGCGACTCACCCTCCTTGAAGAGGCTATTGAACAGCTTCCTGCAAAATGCCGCGAAGTTTTTCTCTTACGAAAGGTTGAAGAAATGCCGAACCGAGAAATCGCAATCCGACTTGGAATAAGCCAGAATATGGTTGAAAAACACCTTCGCAAGGCGCTGAAGGATTTAAGGCACTTTCTTGATCAAAAAGAAAAACTGAACTGACCTCCTTTTTCAGGATGGAGACGCGTCTATCTAACTAACAGCATTCCAGATCAATAATTGTCAGGATTGCGATCCAATTGAAGACTGAGCAGAAAATGAAAGCAGTAGCAGAGTATTTGGCAGACTTAAAGGAACTCAGCATTTCTGAGCAAGCTGATTTCTGGGTTATTGCTCTGGAAGATGGGATGGATGACGCCAAGGAAACAGCCTTTCGCTTTTGGCTGGCTGACTCCCCCGAACACCGCACTGCATACAACAGCTCTCTCGATATCTGGCGTCTGGCCGGACAAGCAGCCGCGAGCAAGACCCCTGCAGCCAACAACAGAACCGCACCCTACTCTCCTCCCCCTCAATCTCTTCGGCGTTTTCGTTTTGCACACTGGATGACAGCAGGACTTGCTGCTCTTGTCCTTTCTGCTTTTCTTTACTCGAGTGATATTCTGCAGCCGGAAAACCTGACGGCAGCCGGATCAGGTTTCAAAACCCTGTCCTTGCATGATGGATCAACAGCAATCATGGCGTCAGGCGCCTCCCTGGCGGTCAATTTTAGTGAAAAAGCGAGGAAAATAGATCTGAAAAAAGGCGGTGTTTTTGTAGATGTTACGCCAAATAAGAACCGCCCTTTCAGTGTTTCGCTCGGTTCACTGGAAGCGACAGCCATAGGCACTGCCTACAGCGTAGAACATACCATAACAGGACCTTTGATTTCTGTTCATGAAGGTGTTGTAAAAGTTTCAAGCCGGGAAGACAGTCATGCACCTATTTTGCTAAAGGCAGGACAAAGCTGGACTACCGAGACTGATTTTAAATCAGGCCGCGTACAGAACAGGATCTTCACAAAACGGTCTTACTGGAAAGAGGAACTTCTACAAGTCGAGCATGCGAAGCTCGTTCAGGTTTTGGAAAAATTCAGTAACTATCTGGGCGAAGAAATTATCTGGATTGACCCTGACCTTGCTAAAACCGAAATCTCCGGATTGTTTCAAATGCGAAATTCCGAGCAGCTCCTTGAGATTTTAGCAAGTAAATACGGTGTTGAAAAATATAGCTTATTTGGAAAATCCATCTTCCTTCAAAAAAAATCGTAATTTTCAGCTCCTGTTTTCTGCAAGAGTGCCGTCTCTATAATTGAAACTAATAATTAATTGCATCAGAGAGACGTCTGTAATGTACCCTAACCAGTCCACCTGCGGGGAGCCGCACCCCAGGAAACCCATATTTAAAACATCTCTTTTTATGACGTTCAGTCGCCAGGCTTTATTGGCCGCTCTTCTCGCAACGGGCCCAACATTTCTTCCCGTAGGCGCCCAGGCGGAAGGACTGAAAACGGAAATACAGAGATATGAAATTCCCGGTGGAAACATACAGGACAACCTTAACACAATTGCAGCAAAAGCGGGCATCAGCCTGATCATTGATGCCGATCTTGATAATGTTAAAAATGCAGCGCTTAACGGCGATTTTCGTCCTTTGGATGCAATGAAAGCGCTGCTTGACGGCACTGATTTTGAGCTTCTCGAAATCGGTACAGGCACCTACAAGGTGGTCAAGCGGAAAAACGCTGGCAAGGGCATTCAACTGAAGGAACTGATTGTAACGGCTGGCCGTGCAGAACGGGATAGCCGCGCTGTTCCCGCCTCTGTCATCGTTATTAATAACGAAGATATCCTACAACATATTCAGGGCGGCGGGGACGCTGCCAGCCTGATTTCAAAATTTGTTCCAGGAATGGCATCGGCCAACCAGACCATGTCCGGTGCAAGTCAGAATTTCAGGGGGCGTGGTGTACAGGTTCTGGTGGATGGCCAGTCCCGCAACACTCCCCTTCGTAGCGTCTCCAGGACTTTTACCGTCATCGACCTCAATCAAATTGAGCGTATTGAAGTTGTTCCCGGGGCAAGGGCAGATTACGGAAATGGTGCCACAGGCGGCACGATTAACTTCCTGACCAAAAAAGCAACTAACGACCATCAGCTGACGGTGACTGTCGGAACAACAGCCTTTACCGAAAATATCGGAAAGTCCATCTCACCGGAAGCTTCACTCACCGCGACAGGAACAGAAGGACTGTTTGATTACGCCGTTACCTTAAGCGCGGAGATGACCCGGGATGCCTACACGGGATCAGGAGACCTTGCGCCTTCTGATCCGTTAATTGGCCAGGGAGGCCTCGACAATACCAAAAACTTCAATCTATCTGCGAAAGGCGGGATCAATTTCAATACCGAACAACGACTTCAGGCGTCGCTGAATGTTATTGAATTAAATCAGGATCCTGAATATTTCACCGATTATACAACGGACCCTGTATCTGTTGATCGCACCTCTCCTTACGAAGGCGATACTGTTCGCGAACGTTCGCACTATTTCTCGCTTGATTATTCTGACAGGGAAACATTGCTCGGAAACCTGGATGCACGTCTTTCCTTTGATAACATTAACAAACGCTTCGCCTATTCCCCGATTTCCTCTGCTAACCCGGCTGTTCCTGCTTTTCCAGGAACCACGACACCTGATCCTGATGGGCAGTCAGAAATTGAAACCCGGCGGGTCGGCTTCAGGCTGACCGTTGACAGCAGCCTGGACAATGTTGTGGATGGCATGAAGTTCACCTGGGGCGGTGATGCAAACTATGATGATACGAAGCAGAAATTCCAGGACGGCCAGGACCGCATCGCCCCCATGTCCCAGCTTGGACTAGCAGGTTTTGGACAGATTTCGCTACCGTTCAGCATTTTCGAATTTACCGGTGGCGCACGGTACGAGTATTTTGATTTAACGATCGATGATTTTGTAAGACCATCCTATGTTTTTCAAGCCGCTCCCGGTTTCTTTGTTCAGGTCCCGCAGGCTGCTGTAACCGGCGGAGACCACACCTATAGCGAAATGGTCTTCAATGCAGGTGTCGTTGCCCATGTCACTGATCCTGTTGATGCCTTTGTTAACTACAGTGAAGGCTTTTCCATTCCGGATGTTGGCAGCTTCACTGCCCGCGCAGGATTTGGCGGAATTCCAACCGATTTTTCAGTTTTTTCACCAAAAGCCAATGTCGTGCGGTCTCTTGAAGGCGGCCTTCGCTACAACAAGGCCGGTGTCAGAGCAGAATTCTCGGCCTATGTCACCCATAGTGACTATGGTACAACATTTGATCTGGCTACCAATTCCCTGTCACAGCAGGAGGAAAGAATCTGGGGCCTTGAATTCTCGGGTGAATTCCCGGTGAATGACTGGATGCGTGTTGGTGGTGTCGCCTCCTTTATCCGCGGCGAATATGACACGAATGCTGACGGCACACTGGATGCGGACCTTCCGGTCAACAGGATTCCTTCTGAAATCAGTTCTTCTCTCTATGCAGATATGTATGTCTGGGATGATCTCAATATCAGGGTCACCGGGAATTTCTCAGGCGGTCGTGAAGGACGGGATGCCAATGGCGACTTTGATGTCGATCCGTCTTTTACGCTGGATCTTTCTGCCCGCTATCCTGTTCTAGAGGGCGAACTGGCTGTTGGTGTCACCAATCTCCTCGATAGTGATCAGGAAAATGTAACTGCAACGGCTGTTCGCGGCTTTCCGATTACCGAATATGGCCGACGTGTCTCGGTTAGCTACACAAAAACTTTTTAATCAGAAACGGAGCGGCGATCCATGGATCGCCGTTATTTTTATGTTTAGATCCTCCACACCCGCCCCTCATTTCTTTGAAATGGAATTTAGCGGAACACTCTTAATCGCGGAGCAGGAAGCCTTTCTTCATGTCCTTAACAGACTGTCAGAAGAAAAAGAGCCTTTTGTTGTTCTGACCCGATCAGAGGGGGAAAGCCCCCTATCGACCGAAAACAGAAAACGCATGAATCTCTGGTTCAAGGAAAACAGGGAGTTTCTGGGTCACATGTGCCTTGGCACTGTTCGGGTGCAATCCGGTTTTACGGACGATCACTACGAAGGATCAAACATGCAAAAAGGCATGCCCTTTCCCTTGTATTCCAGAAGCACAATTGAAGCAGGCCGCTCTCTTGCTCTGGAAATACTGGCTCGCACCCCTCAAGAGGAAAATAGTCAATGATGCACCGGTCACTCCCTCGGGATCGGTATGGTGTCTTCGCTACACTGACAGGGCTTTATGTGATGCAGGCCATCCCGATTTATCTGTTTGGTGCTGCTATCCCTGTTATTTTACGGGAACGTGGTGTTGACCTGGCGACCATTGGATCTATGGCACTGCTTTTTTTGCCCTGGGTCCTTAAATTCCTCTGGGCCCCTTATGTGGATCGATGGAAACCATCCTTTCTGGGGCCACGTAAAGGATGGATTATTCCCAGTCAAATCCTGATTTGCGGACTGATTTTCTGGATGGCCTTCCTTGATCCGGCAACAAGTCTGTTTCAGATTTTTATCATTGCCTGCGCGATTTCCTTTTTAGCGGCAACGCAGGACATCGCGACCGATGGCTATGCCGTGGAGTTGCTGGAGGAAAAAGAACGGCCTTTAGGTAACGGCATCCAGGGAGGCAGCGTTGCGATCGGTGTTATTCTCGGCGGCACGGTCACCCTTGTCCTTTATGAGCATCTAGGATGGACAGCCTCCATCATGATTGCGGGATCAGCTGGACTGTTTTTTCTTCTGCCGGTTTTCTTTATTGCCGATAAAAGCGCGCATTTAACGGTTCATGATCAGGAACAGGTGACAAAAGCCTCAATTATTAGCTTCCTTAAAAGACCCGAAGCGCGATATGTCCTCTATCTGGTTCTCGCCTATCGATTAAGTGAGGGTTTCATCAAAGCAATGGAACAGACCTTTATGAAGGACCAGGGGCTTTCCCTTTCGACAATAGGTTACGTATCTGGCGGGTCGGCCGCTGTTGTCGGGCTTGCGGGCTCAATTCTCGGGGCATTTCTTGTCCGCAAAATGACGGCAGCGCCGTTTTTGTTACTTCTTGCCTTTATCCGGACCCTGGTATTCACAGGCTTCGCCCTTGCTGCACATTTTAATGTAACAGATCCCGTTATTCTCGTTGGACTGTCCGTGGCCAATACCTTTGTTCGCTATATGGAAATTGTGGGTATTTTCAATCTCTGCATGCAGGTCTGCCACAAACATCAGGCTGGTACAGACTTTACCATTCTTTCTTGCGCCAATCTGTTTGTCTATATGTGCGGCAGCATGATGAGTGGCTTTATCGCCGATGGATATGGCTACGGGATCCTGTTCACCTTTGCAACGATCCTCTCCTTTGTCGGTGTTCTGCAGGCCTATCATTTCATCCGCCACAAGCGCTATGCAACATTGACGGAAAGTCCGGTCTGATAACCGTAAAAAACTGTAGGGGATCAGGAATGCCTGGTCCCTTCTCTTCGAGACCAGCGACTAAATCCGAAAATTCCAAACAAAGCGGAGCCAAAGAGAATTACTGCCCCCGGAAGTGGAACAACAGACGGGCTGCTTGCACTTAATCGAAGCGCCTTGCGGGTATCATCAAGTGTGAAAATAGACATTTCCAAGAAAAGTCCGACAATATCTCCGAAATCAAAAATCATATCTGATAGAGGAGCCGCCACTATTTCATCCGCAATCAGGAGATCAAAATAAGATCCCTCCCTCGCTGAAAAGCCGCCATAATAATCCAGATCAAAAACTGTTCCACTCTGGATATTTGCGATCCCGAAAACATCCAGCTGATCATATCCGCTGCCTGCAAGCGAACCTCCAAGCTCAAATCGCAGTTCAGCGCCGCCAACAAGATCCAGATTACCATTGAAAGTCAAAAGGCCAGGAGACTGTCCAGCCTCTAGCACGGCACCCTCAACAGTGACATCACCGGAAATCTCACCTGTACCGGATAGCCTGCCACCTTCCAGTTTAATTTCTGACTGACTTATGTTTCCATTGACGATCAGCTCACCATAGCTTTGACTGAAAGTACCACTTCCCTTGACCTCGGCCCCTTGCTGAACAGTCACTTCGCCGCGATTTTCAAAGGACCCATTATTGGTAAGACGCCCTTCGACCAGCATCGTCCCAGTGTCTTTATTTTCAATACGACCGTCATTGGTAAGGCTTGCGAATGATCCTTTGTTAGAGAATTCTGCTTCATTTACGAAGGTTGCAAACACACTATTCTGCATACTGCCTTTATTGACCAGTCGACCGCCAATTCCAGAGTTCGTAAGATTTCCCTTATTGGTAAAGAGAGACGACTGGTTATTCGTCATCAGGCCCTTATTTTTTACTCGGCCAGATTGGGTATTTGTCAAACGTCCATTATTGGTGAGCCTTCCGGCGAGTTGATTGTCAATTTCCCCATCATTCTCCAGTTTCGCACCAGCAACATTCTCAAACTGACCTGAATTATGCAAATTTGCCAGCCCCCGGTTATTCAGTGTGCCGGTGTTGTTAAATCGCCCTAAAACGCTGTTTGATAATGTTCCATCATTGGTAAAAGTTGCCCCGATATTATTGTCTATGCTTCCGCTATTGGTAACAGTCTTCGTCACGAAATTATGAAACTCTGACCAGTTCACCAATCTCCCGGTGGCTATGTTCTGGAAATCGTTCAAATTCTTGAACTGGGAAAAATTCGAAACAGACCCGAGATTGTTCAACTTCCCAAGATTATTGAAATCCGAAAAATTCGTTATGTCTCCGCTGTTATCAATCTGAATGTGGTTTTGTGTCTGTGAATAGGTTCTCAGTGACCCTGAATTGCTGAAATGTCCGAGGAAATCCAGATAGGCCAGACTATCAAAAACTCCTGCATTTTGAGATCCACCAACAACCTGTAGAAACGCATTCGACTGATAATACTGTCCAGGCCCAATAAGCAGAAGCTCAGCCGACCGGGAGGGAGAAGCCGCTAGTAAAGTCGATGACGCAACAATGAGTGCCATTCCCGTTTTTCTGAAAAAAGTCATTTCCCCCTCTTCCCTGCTGACTAGGTTTCAGCAAAGCCATTACGCAACCCCGTGTTTAACCGGGAGCCCCTCATTTTAGGCGCTTTTTCGCATTTCTCAAGGCAAGCAAGAAGAAACGTTTTTCGTAAAAACTCTCAATAGCCACCCTCTTTACATGCAAAAAAAGAAATTTAATGCTATTCTGTACATTCAAAGGGAAAACAAAAAAGAGAAAAAACATGACCCGATTACTGAGCGATCACGATGTTATTGATCGGATTTTTGATCATATTGACAATAAAACGACGGATCTTGGAGAGGAAATCTGGAGGGAACCTGTTGAAAATTATGTCTCTGGGGAACGGTTTCAACAGGAACTGGAGCTTCTCCGGCGCCTTCCCGTGCCCTTCTGCCCATCAGCAGCACTCCCCGAGGCAGGTTCTTATATCGCGCGAAAAGCAGCTGGGCGGCCTCTTCTTGTCATTCGCGGTGAGGACGGCGTTGTACGCGCATTTAAAAACGCCTGCCGGCATCGCGGAATGAAACTCAAACAGGACGAAAGCGGCTGTGCAAAGGCCCTGGTTTGTCCCTATCATGCCTGGACTTATGGTCTGGACGGAAAACTAAAGCATATCCCCGCATCGGAAAATTTCCCGGGGATCAACAAGGAAGATCACAGCCTTGTGGAAGTTCGGGCTGATGAAAGAAACGGCATCATCTTTGTCACGCAGGAGGATCCGGTTTCCGAGGGATGTCTGGAAGCCCTGCCTGAGCTTTTCACACCCGATCAAAAACTGTTCGAGCATTCAACCCTGACAGATAAGGCAAACTGGAAACTGATCGGCGAAACCTCCATGGAGGGATATCATATCAAATCCCTTCACAATAAATCCTTCTATCCCTACGGCCTCGACAATATCAATATTATCGAGAAATTCGGGCTTAATTCCCGGATTACATTTCCGTTCCGTCGCATCGAAAAACTGCGAACCATCCCACGAGAAAAAAGACGTATCGACGGGATGGTGACCTATGTCTGCCAACTCTTCCCGAACACACATGTTACAACACTGTCCAGCCACTCGATCCTGATTATCCTGGAACCTTTGTCTCCAACAGAGACACAATGGATTTTCTATCGGCTCACCAACAAAAAAGGGGACGGGCCGGCAAGAAGTGAAGCGGATGCCAGGAAAGATTCAGATTTTATCAAGGATGAGGGTCTTGATGAAGATCGTGAAGCGGCGACATCAATTCAGGAGTCTATTGAAACCGGTGCAAATGATTATCTGGTCTTCGGGCAATGTGAAAGTGCGCTTACCCATTTTCACAAGCACCTGGATGATCAAATCAGCAAACTTTAAATTCTGTTATAGGACAATAACTTAAACAGTAGAGCTGCTGATAAGGTTTATTGGGGCAAGAGGAGAATGAGCAGCGAGAAAGTTACCGGCTCATTCCTCTCAGCCTCTCAATGAACCGCTTCGGGCGTTAGATAGAATTTCAGGCAATCCGCTATCCCATTCGCGTTAATGGGTTTGTTCATATAGTCATCCATGCCTGCATTCAGGCATTTCTCCCGATCCCCTGTCATTGCATCTGCGGTAAGCGCAATGATCTTGACCGGGGCAACTCTGTTTTTCTTCTCATAGTCACGAATTTCCCCTGTCGCTTCAAATCCATCAAGAACCGGCATCTGACAATCCATAAAAATGAGATTGTAGTCCGTTTTTTCCCGCATTGTGACGGCTTCGCGCCCATTAATCGCAACATCAACCCGACATCCGTGATTGGTCAGGATTTTCTTGATCAGCAGAACATTCATTTTGATGTCTTCCACAACAAGAATTCGGGCAAATTCATACTGGGCTTTTTTGGTCTCGACCTCTTTCGTCTCGTTCACCATGCTTGAAATCATGTGCCGCGTTACAAGTGGAGACACCAGACCTTTCTGCTTTATGTCGAGCAGGATTTTGACCATCGCCATCAAGGTATCTGGCTGAAATGGTTTCGTCAGCAAGCCCCCAACACTGTTCTCTCTTAAATCAGCGGGTGACGGCATAAATCCGGAACGCCCCAGCAATATTACCTGGAGCGCGTTTGACCTCTGTGCCTTGACATATTTCTGGATATAGCTGAGGTCGTCCTCTCCGCCGACGCTTGCATCCAATATAAGAAGACTAAACGCTCGGCCCTCTTCGTCCGCTGTTTCCAGGCAGTTAATCCCCTCATCCTCACTTGCAACAACCGTAACGTCGGTTTTCCAGAATTCCAGATACCGCCCTGTGATTTCCCGGCTGACGGCTTGTGTGTCCACAACCAGCACTTTCTCACCCGTCAAGTCATAATCCGGTATGCGCTCCATAGGGTCATCCGTCTCCTCCCCCATGCCCAGAAAAAGATCATAATGGAATGTCGATCCCTTCCCCTCCTCGCTCTCAACACCTATCTTTCCCCCCATCATTTCAACAAGGTTTTTACAGATAGTAAGACCCAGACCGGTCCCTCCAAATTTTCTGGTGGTTGACTCTTCTGCCTGAGAAAACTTGCTAAATACATAGCTTAGTTTATCGGCAGGAATTCCTATTCCTGTATCTTCAATGGCAAAAAACAGATGCGCGCGGTTCTCTTCCTGAATATTCCGGATCCTGATGAGAACATGCCCTTTTGGTGTAAATTTAATGGCATTGCCGACAAGATTAAAAACAATCTGCCGAACGCGGCCAGCATCTCCCACAACCATTTTCGGAATATTGTCTCCAAAATCCACAATAAGCTCGATCGCATTTTCCTCCGCCTGGAAATTCAGCACGTCGGTGACGTCACGAATGATGTTATGAAGATCAAACTCACGGGGCTCCAGTATAAGTTTGCCAGCCTCGATCTTGGAAAAGTCCAGAATATCATTGATAATCTGCATCAGGTTTTCACCTGAACGACGGATGATATCGACCCAGTTATGTTGTTCTGAATTCAGCTTCGTATCATAAAGTAACGCTGCCATCCCGATAATACCGTTCATCGGCGTTCTAATCTCATGGCTCATATTCGCGAGAAAGTCGCTTTTGGCCACATTGGCGGCTTCAGCTCTCTCTTTTTCATCTCTTGCTTGTTGTGCAAATTTCTCCGCAACTTCCTTTTCCTGAATAATCTGTTTTATCAGGCGCTTGTTGACCTTCTCTTTTGCTTTTTCGGACGTAATATCCCTGGCAAGACCAATAAACATTGTCTCGTTATCGATTTGTATCCTCGTCCTGATCAACGTCATGGGAAACACGGTACCATCCTTGCGAAGCCCTTCAATTTCATAGCGAATACCATCCTGCAAGGGTTTCAGATTTTCATCATCTGCGACTTGACTTCGTTTCCAGGAATGAAATTTCTCGGGGATCAGGATGTCACTGTCCTGATCGATCAATTCATTTGGCTGATAACCGAACATTTCCTCGGCAAAGGAATTTATCCTGGTGATTTTCCCCCTTTTGTCCGTGATAATGATGCCTTCGAGCACATTATCCACAATCGCCGTTACCCTGGATTTCTCGTCTTCCAGCGTTTGCAGCGTTGCCTCGAGCTCCATGCGAGACAATTCCAGCTTATCCGTATATTCCTGCATCTGCCTGTTCAGCCGTTCCTTTTCCTGGATTTGTACTTCCAGCTTTTCTCCGGCCGCTTTTGCAAGTGCCTCCTTTTTTCTGACGGATACTACAAAATAGATACCTAGAAGAAATATGCTGACCAAGCCGACTGACAATACGAAAAGAAGGGCGTTAGCTTCCCCGTTTAAAAGATGATCATGCAAAGATTGATGATCCCCCCCCGCCGCTTGACACCGAATTAACTTGTTGGTCATCCAACTCCTGTGCCGCGACCGCAGTTCTTTCGAGAGCAGAGGATGTTCCGGCTGCCACAATGACGATGTGAAGACCTCTCCTTCCCAAGAGAGTCTCGAGCGCAAAAACGGGCTGAATTAATCTCTGGCATATAAAGATGTAAATCGCCCTAAATGGACACGTATTTTTAGAATATTCCAAGAGAGATGAATTCATTTTTTGGAGTATATTCTTCATATTTATTCAATTAATAAGTGTTTATATGATGTAATTCTTACGTAAATATATTTAATATATATTAATACTTAAGAATTATATTAAATTTCATGAATATAAGAATTGTCGAGAGAAGCGCAGAACATACGCTTGTCACAGATCTGGCCCGGTTCAGAAAGAACCAGCGCAGCCAGAATGTGCTCCATTGCCGCTTTTCGCGTGTTGCTCTTCAATTGAAAGCACAAGGTGTCACCAAGCTTCTCACTGAGCATCTCACTGATATGCAGGCCTGCATCTATTTCTGTGCTGATGGTGATCTTTTGATTACATGGCCCGGTCAGGCAAAAGAGACGATGGATAGCATCATTCAATCCTTCACTCGCCGTCTGCTCAAGCAATTTGAAGGGTCTGATAACGATGATCTTTTTAAATACTATGAGTCAAGAGCCCATGAAAACTCCTTAGGCGAAGTGTGCCAGGACAAAATCAGTTCCCTGGAGGCGATCCAGGAGAAAAACCGTTTAGCTGCAAACACGCAATGTACGGAAAAAAAACCAATTCCGGCGGATCTAATTTTTACCCAGGATCACATCGCCCGCTTTAAGGAAGTGCAGCCAAAACGCAAAATGAGAAATGAGCCCGAAATTCTGATAGTTGAAGATCAGCTTTTCACCCGGAAACTGCTGAAGCACGCATTTGATAAAGACCATATTGTGCATGTTGCACCAAATGCCTCGGAGGCTTTACTTCTTTATTCGCTTTTCGCACCGGATATTACCTTTCTCGATATCGAGCTTCCCGATGGCAATGGTCATTCGCTGGCGGAGCAGTTTACTGAAATTGATAAAGACGCCTTTATCATCATGGTGACAAGTAATCACTACGCATCGGACGTGAATAGAGCCAAGGAAAACGGAGTTCGGGGATATGTAGTGAAACCCTTCACGATCGAAAAAATTCTTCACAGCCTGGACGGATATAAAGCTTTTAAAAAATGGAGGGCACAGAATGTCGGATGAGCCTGTCGACTTGACAAATTTTCGCGAACTAACGGATGGGGATGAGGAAATGGAAAGGGAACTTTTCCAGGAATTTATCTCGTCCGCTCGGGAAGCCATTGGAACCCTGGAGCAAAATTGCCAGGATGGCGAAAATGACATGTGGCGCGGAGCAGCGCACGCATTGAAGGGAACTTCTCTTAGCCTGGGAGCAGAAAGCCTGTCTCAAATCTGTAAAGAAGGCCAGGACGGACATGCTGCCAAAGCAGGAGAAAAAAGCAGAATTCTAGCGGAAATAAAGTCGGAATATGAACGCGTTGAAACCTTCTTGTCACCCTATCTATAAATTGCTGCTTAATGCCGGGAAATGAGCGCTTGAGCCAAGAGAACCACTATGAATGCATCGGAAAAAAAGCAATCGCAGTCCTTTCAAAGTTATAAACGCGCTGCAACGCTATTCAGATTTCTTGTTATCGAGGATGACCGGTTTACCCGTCACCTACTCGTACAGGCGCTTACTCATCTGGGTGCATTGGATATCACTGTAGTCACTGATGGCAGACAGGCAATCGACGAGGTTTTTCGCAGGCGTTTTGATATAGTCTTATGTGATCTCAACATGCCAGA
Organism: Sneathiellales bacterium; assembly: GCA_022360775.1. Classification (GTDB taxonomy): domain Bacteria; phylum Pseudomonadota; class Alphaproteobacteria; order Sneathiellales; family Sneathiellaceae; genus Sneathiella. Next base: position 17,182 of record JAKSCD010000302.1, read on the forward strand.
AATGGATGGAGTGGAATTTCTCCGCCATCTTTCAGCAACGGAATTCTCAGGCGGTGTTATTCTGGTAAGTGCAGAAGATAGCCGGATTTTGGAGGCCTCTGCCAATCTCGCCAAAGTCCATGATCTAAACCTGCTTGGTGCCTTGAACAAACCTGTTAAAACTGAAGAACTTGAGAAAGTCATTTCACAATATTCTGGCCCGAACCCGCGCAGTGAAAATGGCGCCCTTCCCTTTGATATATCTCGCGGCGAACTGGAGGAAGCCATTCTGAACGAAAAGCTGGAGATTTATCTACAGCCAAAAATCTCTGTCCGAAATAATCGTGTTGTCGGTGCTGAAAGCCTTGTACGATGGCATCACCCAGTAAAAGGAACTATTCCGCCTTCTGTCTTTGTGCGCCTGGCAGAGGAATTTAACCTGATTAACAAATTGACCGATTTTGTATGCCAGAGAACCGCACATGAGGCTCAGTATCTTCTCGCTTCCAACCCGCAGCTGAGATTTGCCATTAATATCTCGATCGAAACAATCTGCTTGCCTGATTTTCCAAATTTCATCCTCACGACATTGGAGAAATACGATATTCCTCCAAAGAATTTTATTCTGGAAGTCACCGAAAGTCGCTTGATGACGAAACTCAAGCAATCTATCGAAAATCTGACCCGGTTGAACCTGAAAGGTATTACCCTTTCCATCGATGATTTTGGGACAGGTCATTCTTCTCTGATGCAATTAATGCAAATTCCATTTGGAGAACTTAAAATTGATCGAGCCTTCGTTCAAAATGCCACTCATTCACATGTCGCCCAGGCGATCCTGAAAGCAAGTGTCTCACTAGCGCATTCCATTGATACCACTTCAGTGGCAGAAGGATTGGAAACGCGAAAAGACTGGGATCTTATTGCGTCTTTAGGTATCGATGTAGCGCAAGGATATTTCATTGCGCATCCCATGCCTGTTCATGAGTTCAGAAGGTGGCTTTCAACGAAAACAGGAACGCTTTCCTCCAATATCTTTTAAATCGGTTTTTCTCCCTTCCCTTTCCAACGAACGAACTTTTCAGCCTTATTACCTATGCAACGCTGACAGATCGGGCCTCCACATATTTCTACCCTCACATAAAAAACTGTTAATAATAATTGGCAATAGCAGATAATTAATGTAGGGAAATCCAGAATGTAATAAGCTGGCGCAGGAAAGGCCTGTCGCCTATTTTATTGCGTTCTGAAAAAGGAAATATACAAGTGGAAGTCACTGAAGCAACTGTTGACCTTGATCAGCCGGGAAAAATGCTGTTGAGGCTATGCAAGCATTTTGAGCATAAGGTAAGCGTCACATATTCTGAAACAAAAGCGCATATGGAGTTTATTATAGGGTCTTGTGACGCCGAGGTGATCGGCAACGCACTTCACTTTATATGCCGCTCCAACGAAAAAAATGAAAATCAGGAAATCCAAAACGTCATTGAAAGACATCTGGTTCGCTTTGCCCGGAAAGAAGATATAAACTTCGGCTGGCGGGTAGTTTCCGGTAATACCGAGTGATTGGGTAAAAAAATGTCTATGAATCAAGCCATTGAAAAACTGATTGAACTGCTCGATACAGGCGGGCCGGTAGTCTATATTCTTGCGGCTCTGTCTGTTATCGTTCTCACCATAACAATCGTAAAACTCTTTCAGTTTTTTGTGGCAGGCGTTTTTCAGAATAAATCAGCTGCCGATGCTGTGGATCTGTTCAGAAGAGGTCTTCGTGAAGAAGCTTTTCATGTCGTCAATCAACGAAAAAAACTAAGTGATAAGCTTATCGCGAGAAGCATCTTCGGACTTGTCTTTTCCTCTCTTAACAGGGAAGAAGTGCGCGAGGAGGTGTTCCGGGATGCAGCAAGCAAAGTTGAGACGCTTCGCGGGCAGCTTCGCATTCTTGAGCTTATTGCCATGCTCGCGCCGCTTCTGGGATTGTTTGGAACAGTTGTGGGCATGATCGATGCCTTTCAGGCGCTTGAGAAGGCAGGAAACCAGGTCGATCCATCCATTCTTTCAGGAGGTATCTGGGTCGCGTTGCTAACAACTGCGGCAGGCCTGGCCGTCGCGATGCCCACGGTTGTCATTCACAATTATCTGGATTCTCGTCTGGAAAAATTTGTTCTGACAATTGATGATCTGATGACCCGGCTCTTTGTCGCTGATTTTAATATCACGCCAACAGAAGTTAAACAGAATGTCACTGCAATCTAAATCATTGCAGCATTCAGGAAGGCGCGTAAAAATCAGCCTGACGCCTCTCATCGATGTTGTCTTTATCCTGCTGGTTTTTTTCATGCTGGCGTCAAGCTTCGAGAAACAACATCTCGTTGAACTGGTAACTCCAGCCTTGGGAAAAAAATCCAGCGCACCAAAGGATGTTGACCTCGTGACGATTGAAATTGCCGGAAGCGATCAGTTTCTTGTTGGGCAGAAGACCTTCTCCCTTAATCAATTGGGTGAGTTTATGCAGGCGAATAAAGAAAGCGCTTTTTTGCTGAAGACCAGAAAAGAAGCTCATACTCAGGATGCTGTTTCTCTATTGGATCTAGCAGCGTCTCTTGAGATAAAGAAATTACGTTTTGCGCCGGTCACACAAAAAGAAAAAGAATGAAGCTATCAGAAAAATATAAAAGCAGAAGAAAACAAGGCAATTCTGATGACAGTGTTTTGCCGCTGATCAATGTTGTCTTTTTGCTTCTGATATTTTTCATGATTGCCGGACAAATCAACCAGTTTGAGCCGATAAAACTGACACCCCCCATTTCTGCATCAACCATCAAAAAAACGGATCAGGAAAAAATCATTTTTGTCAGTTCAGAGAACCGGTTCATTATAGAAAACAAGGAATATTCTCTGGAGGATTTACTCCATACTCTCAAAGCAAATGCCTCTGAAAAGGAAGAAGTCTATCAGGTTAAAGTGGATGGAACCTATCCTGCCAGCGATATTCTGGTTCTGCTAACCCGGATGCGTGAAATTGGTGTTCAGCGAGTGGATCTCATTACCGAACGAAAGCCGGCTAAATGAAAAGACAGTCTTTAGTCTGGATTTTCGGCTTTGTCGGTGCCTTTTTCTTCCATGCGTTTGGCGCTATCGGCTGGCTTGTTTTTGATCATGAGGATCGCGGTGCCTCTGATTACGGTGTCGGTGGCCTCAAGGTTTCTATTTTTATGCAGGCAACAGCAACCGGGTCTGAAGCTACTGCAGACGGTGAAGCAGGCGACGAGGTTGAAACCAAAGAGAAACAGCTAGAGGAAGAGCCTCCTAAAGAGCAACCCGAAGAGAAGCTGGCCGAGGAACAACCAGAGCCAGAGCCAGAGCCAGAGCCAGA
>JAKSCD010000174.1 GCA_022360775.1 Sneathiellales bacterium
AGGCCCCAATAGGCAAAGAAAACAGCAAGCGCCGCCGTCTCCATCCAGAAAACTACCGTCTTTTCCTGCTGGCCAAAAACGTAAATCCAGAGGGCCACAGCAATCGGCAACGCAAACATCATCACGCCAATGAACTGATAAGCGCGCTTCAAGAAGGCTTTCATCCTTTCATTTTCAAGCTTGCCGAGAGTTTTGGCAGAGGTAAAACAGGCGACAAACGCTGCCGAGAAAAAGAAAAGAATGGCAGAGAGACCATGAATGGAAAGGGTGTAATTGCCGATATGAAAGTGAACGCTTGTGTTACACAGGATTGGATCCGGTCCTGCAGGCGGATCAATAACAATCGGGATATCTTTTGGAAAACTGTGTTGATGTCTCTCGTCATAAAGCGCGCGGATTTCTGCATTCCCGCACGGATCGGTCACGCCTTTTACATCCGCATCATAATAATTCATGGGGAACATGGCGACGCAGATGGCAAAAAAGCCGCCGATATTGAGGGCCATATTCTCTTTATAATCAAAGCCCCGATAAAGAATAAAAAAGACCCCGACAGCCCAGAGCACGCCAACCAGAATATCCCGGGTCACCGGTGAGTGGTGGTAATAGGAGCTCCAGGAATTTCCGAGGCCGTTCACGCCATAAATCCCGCCCGCAATCGCCAGCGCCAGTGGCAGGGAGATGGCCAGAATTGCAATCCCCCAGCGCAAGGTGCGGTAAGTCTGAAATACATGGTGATCAATCGTGGATGTCGTCATCGTGTCTTCCCCCAAAGCAGATGAGCCGCCCTGGTCCAGCAAGGCGCTTTATTTCCAAACTGCCGAGGAATGCACAAGGCACTCCCCGCAACGCGAAAGCCACTATAACGATTATTCAGACACTCGCTTTAAAATGGGGTCCTGTCAAGGCTGGTCTCTCACCTCGTTTACAGCCACTCCGCTTTATGTCCCCCGAGCGCGGGAGATGGGCCGTTCCAGAGGGGTTTTGTCTCCGAATAACGAATAACCGGTCCCATATGACGGATATCCCCGTAGCTGGTGCTGCTGGTGAGTTGCAGGGCCTTCACTTCCTCAGCGCTGAGAGGGGTGTTCTGTTCCGGGTTATCAAGTCGTCCCTGCCGCTGCAAAAACATGCCGGACTGGCAAAGAGACACTTTCACATGATAGCTGCCCCCTTCACGGGCCCGGCGGGCAAGGGCGAGCAATGTGCCATATGCTCCGAGATAACCGGTGGTATAATCACAGAAATAAACCGGCAGCAAATCGGGGAAGTCGGCATTTTCATGGCTGATACCGGTGACGGTCTGGGCGATCTGTTCCCATCCACCACGATCACTGAACGGTCCGCCTTCACCATAACAGTTGATAGAGGTATAGATGAGGCCGGGCCGAAGGGCCGCCAGTTCGTTCGGGCCAAAACCTTTTTTTGCAAGCGCATCCGGACGATAGCCCTGAGAAAAGACATCGGCTTTTTTCACCAGTTCCTTCAAGGCTGCCGCTTCCTCACTTTCATCGATATTGAGAAAACAGCTTCGTTTGCCATGGGAAAGGTCAATCACGAATTTCTTGATCTGCGGTACATGTTTGGCCGCAACCATCAAGACATCTGCCCCATATTCACCCAGTGTACGCGCCGCAACCGGACCCGCCAGAATGCGCGTGAGATCCAGCACCCGAATGCCTGAGAGCGGCTCTCCCCCTTCCGGGAATGGTTCAGGATCACTCTCCCCTATTTTCTCGATTTCCACGACGGCTTGCGCGGCGAGCGCCTTGCCATGAGGATGGGCCTGCCATTCTTCTGCCGTGCGCACGATGCCGCCGCAACAACCTGCATCCGCAATAGCGGCATCCAGATCTTCTGCATTCCATTTGGCAACCGCTTCGCCGATAGACTGGTTGTTAAATTCGCAGTCCAGAATATTGAGGACTTTTTCCTTTAAATGCCGAATACCGAAATGCGGCATAAAGAGTTTCCCGTCCTTTGTCGGATAGGGCACAATGGTCCCGTAAGCGGCTTTTGCAAGCGGGCTATCCACCATCGGCTGATACTCCCCGTCCGCATCCTTAAACTCAAGATAGTCACTGCTTTTAAGCGCTGCTGCTGCATCGCGGATATCTACAGAAGTTTTCTGTCGGTGGCCGGTTTTCATTTCCCAGAT
>JAKSCD010000365.1 GCA_022360775.1 Sneathiellales bacterium
CCCGAACAGTTGCGAAAAGATCCACCGGATCGCCGGACATCGGGCCCACCTTGCCGCCAACACGAACATTCAGTTTGGCGCCCACGCCGACTTCCCGGCACATGCGGACAACAATGGGATCCCAGTAAATACCAAGGGCAATATCCTTCATACCTCTATCCAGTACCTCCCGCAGGATAAAGGTGGAATCTGAAGGGGCCCCGCCGCCGGCGTTATCGGCAAAATCGGCAAGCACCACTGGATGGTTTGTTGCTGCCGCTGCCCGGTCGAGAGCTTCCGGTATATCGGGCCAGGGATCATTGAGTGTTTCTCGGATCGACCAGAGCTTTTCACCGAATTCCTGTGCCACATTACTGGCAAGATCTGCATTGCCATCCGTGATCGCCAGCATGCGGGTTCCAACGCGCGGGGAATCTCCCCAAGGAAAACCATGGGAAAGCGAGAGGGAAAGAACACCGCCTTTTCCCTCTCGCGCCTGCATCTCATCGACGAAGCTGCGCATGGGCTCCTTGGGTGTGTGATACATACTCAGCATCTTGCAGTCATAATCCTGCATCACTGGCTTTGTTGCCCCTAAAGCTGCATCAGCCGCCATGGTGAAAAGCTCTCTTGCCCGATCTGGCGAATCCGTATGAGGGTATTCCTTATAGCTGATGATGAGCGTCGCATTCTTCATCATCTGATCTGTCAGGTGGTTATGGGGGTCGAGTTCAATTCCGATTATAGCCTCAGCTCCCAGGATATCACGGGCGCGCGCCAGAAGATCTCCTTCGCAATCATCATAACCTTCGGCAATCATCGCCCCATGCATGGAAAGAAGCAGGATATCCGGCTTGCTGGATTTCACATCCTCGAGGATTTCATCGCGATATTTTTCATAAACGGCGCGCACGGTGGGACCGGCGGGCTGCGCTGCAGTACAGAGACTTTCAATTACCTGCCAGTTTCTCTCCTCCGCCATACGCCGCCATTCATGCAGCGGGGCAGAGAAAAGATTGGGCGGCTCCTTCGTGGTCTGGCGACTATGGAAGGTTTCCTCAAACGAGACATCTCCCGTCGGGATGGGGGAGAAGGAATTGGTTTCCGTGGCAAGGCCTGCAATCAGGACTTTCATTTTCTTATCCTTGGCTGGAAGGAGGAGGGTCGGATTGATCTGAGAGCCCCATCAAAAGAGCTGCAATCAGGTGAAGCAGGATCAAAGTGAAGGCAAGCGGAATGGCAATTCCAAAAAGGGCCATGGGTAAATCCATGGTTTCCGCGTTACGTCCGGCAAGCCGGGCAATATAGCCACGCGCCGGGTTCATATTGATCCCGAAAATGGAATACCAGATAATCGGTGCGATAAAGACCAGCGTCCCGAAGGATCGCAGCAGCAGTAACAGCTTTCCAAGCGTGCCGGTTTTCTTTTGCATATCCGCAAAAAGTGATGGATCGGATTTCCAGCGAAAAGCGCAGGACGCCCCGAGAAGTCCGGCCCAGACCATGGAAAAGCGGGCCAGTTCCTCTGTCCAGACCGGCGGCTGGGCGAGGGCGTAGCGGGCTATGACCTGCCAGCCAGCGGCCCCCAGCATCACGATCACAGCGAGAACCGCCCCCCAAAGGGCCAGGCGGTTCAGCTGTTCAGATACGCCATCAATAAAGGTTGCTAATTTTCGCAAAATTACCGTCCGATGGCTTTCTTCCACTGCTCAAGTGCGCCTGCAGGCATGGGCATTTTTGAATAGGTTGCCATGGATTTTTCGCGAAATTCGGCGCGGGCCTTATCATCCAGCTTCACAACCTTCACCCCGGCTTTCTCAAGGGCTTTCAACACACCATCCTGACTTGCAACCCATTTGCGATTGGCCGCATGGGCGGCAGAAGCGGCATCATCGACGATTTTTCTGTCAGCGTCGGACAAGCCCTGATACCAGTCCTCGGAAACGAGGGCGACCCTTGATGAGGGCGAGATGGAGGCGTCAGTGAAATGCTTGATAAAACCGGTGTGCCCGAAAAGGAGGGGGACAAAGGAAGGGTTCAGATATCCATCTGCAACACCGGTCTGCAGGGCATTGGGAACTTCAGCCCAGCTCACGATCGTGCCTTGTGATCCCCAGGCTTTAAAGACTTCAATCAGCGCTTCATCAAGGGCACGCATGCGAATATCTGACATGTCCTTGACATTTTTAATCGGTTTCTTGGTGTTAAAAATCCCTGCAGGGGGACCAAGATAAACCACATCCATCACCCGGACGCCCTTTTTGGTGGTGACCTCATTGATTTTGGCAAGCATGCCGCCTTTATTAAGGGCCATATCGGCTTCCGCGCTGTCCTTAAAGAAATAAGGCAGCATCAGGCCGAAAATCGTGCCATCCAGCTGGCCTGCGGATTTAAGGGCAGACATGGAGACTTCCAGAAGGCCCTGACTGACCTGATCGAGCCGTTCAGCTTCACCGCCCAGGGCACCGCGTTCAAACTCTTCCGCATCCATACCGTTCTTTTTCAGATGCTCCGCAAAGGTATGGGCCCAGACATAAGTGCCGGATTTTTCCATGCTGGGCGGGCTATCGAGCGCGACTTTCACAGAACTCGCATGGGCGGCACCGCCAAATGCAATTGCAAGTGCCGCTACGGATGCGGCCAATACTGTTTTCAGTTTCATAACTTTCTCCCTCAAAGTTTTGTTTTTACTTCATTTTCTAGTTCCAGAGCCCAGCCTGACGGGGGAGCCAGAGACTGATATCCGGAACAAAAACCAGGATCCCCAGCACGAGAATTTCCACCAGAACAAAGGGGATCACTGTTCGGGCGAGAGCCCAGTAATTTATGCCTGTCACAGTAGAGACAACCAGAAGACACCCCCCAAGAGGCGGTGAGACCAGACCAATGGACAGGTTAAAGCAGATGATGATCCCGAGATGAACGGGATCAACGCCGCCTGCAAGCGCGACCGGGGCCAGCAAGGGCACCAGCAGGGCCAACGCCACCGGAATATCCAGGATCATACCAACAAAGATAAAAAGCACATTGAGCATAATCAGGTAAGCCGCCGGGCTGAGACCAAGATCGGTGACTAATGCCGAGATAAACTGAGGTACCCGTTCAAGGGCAGCAAGATGGCTAAGGGCTGCCACTGCGCATAGAATGATAAAGATGGAACCGGTGAGGGTTGCCGTGCGTTTCAGGCTTTCAGCAATATCTTCCAAATCCAGACCGGAATAGAAAAAACCGGCACCAGCAGCAGCGAAGACGGCAACTGCAGCTGCCTCTGTCGGGGTCATCCAGCCAAAAATAATACCGCCGACAACAATCAGCGGCAGCGATAATGCAGGCAATGCTGTGGTGATGGACGGGATCAGGGCTGGCGCTTCTTCCTTTTCAAGCTTCGGATGATCGTCTTTCCAGGCGAACCAGGCATTGAGTGCAAAAAGCGCCCCGCCCAGCAAAAGCCCCGGCAAGATCCCGGCGACAAAGAGCGCCGCAACAGAGGTCTGCATGATCGCGCCATAGAAAATCAGGATAATCGAGGGCGGGACGATAGGCCCGATAATAGAGGAGGCAGCGGTAATCGCGCCCGCATAGGTTTCCGAATAACCCCGTTCCTTCATGGCCGGGACCAGCGTATTGGAGAGAGCGGCAGCATCCGCAACTGCAGAGCCTGAAATACCGGCAAAGAAGATACTGGTCATGATATTCACATGGCCAAGTCCGCCGCGCAGGCGCCCAACAAGTGCCATGGAAAGATCAATCAGGGCCTTGGTCACGCCGCCCCGGTTCATGATTTCTCCCGCCAGAATGAAAAGCGGCATGGCCAGCAGGGAAAAAACACTGATTTGAGAGAAAACCTTTTGTGGCAGGATGGCAAGATAACGGGCATTATCTGTCGCCATAAAGGCAAAAACCGTTGCCCCGCCAATAACATAGGCAAGCGCAAGACCGGAAGCGAGCAGGGCAGCAGCGATGAGCGGAACAATCCAGATCATAAGCCGCTCCCAAACCGGTCAGGTGACAGATCCGCGAGGTTCAGGCCTTCCTTCATGATATCTTCAGGCTGGTCCTGCTTTA
>JAKSCD010000182.1 GCA_022360775.1 Sneathiellales bacterium
AGGTTATCCAGAAACTGGAAAGCGAAGGGACGACGCTTCCTGCCATGCTGAAAGTCCTGAAAGATTCCGGTACAGACCGGTTTTATCGCAATGAAGGTTCTGAATACCTGACCCGTGCAGGCGACTGGGATAAAGTTCCTGCTGAATAGTACTTGAAAATACAATTGCACTCATTACGTGCTAAAGGTCGGTTCGAATTCGAGCCGGCCTTTTTTAATGTGAAAGGTCATGCAGGGATTTTCAAACGACATAACCGGTTTTGCTGCCCTTACAATTGTCGAATTCCTGATACAGGAACTGGTGATCAAGGGGGTCTTGGATAAGGAAGAGGTTGACCGCCTTCTTGAAGCTGCGGCCAATCGCCATGACCGGGCCGCCAATGGCGAGTTGGAAATAATCGGTTTAAATGTGGAAGCTGCCCGACTGATCCGAGCGTTAAGCGAGGGTTTGCAGCCTTTGTTTGCCGAAGCCGATTGAGATCTGTTTTATTCCCGGCTTTTAAAAAAATTTACGACTTTGCCAAACCGAAAGGCTGTATTTGCACCGCTGTCCATAAGGGGATGCCCAAGGGTCTCGCGGTTCAGATAGCGACCTCCCTTTTTTTCTACAGCCTTCCCAAGTGGTTTTACATCAGATGCGGGTACAACCTTATCCTGATCACCTGAGATAACGAGGATATTGCTGCTGTCATCTGGCACATTTGAAACAGGATCATAGGCAACAGGACAAAAGGCGTACCACGGAAAACGGGCAGGGGAGGAATCAATGGCTATCGCGTTAAAAGCATCCCTCGGCATATGAGGGCTCATGGCGAAGATGCCGCCCATGGACATGCCGTAAAGATACAGCCTTGGATATCCAAGGGACTGAATATAGCGGGTGACCTCTATCTGGTCCTTGCCGATGATTTTTAGAAGGGGCTTGCCCCCTGATTTTCCGTACCCTCGATAGTCAAATGTAAAGACATCAAAGTCCCTGCGTGCAAAGTAAGTCAGGATGTTTCGAAGCTTGTCTGTTCGCATGGCATTGCCGAGGAGAACCAGAACGGCGCGCCGGGCTTGCTGACCTTCGTTTGCGGAAATGCGATAGCCGGAAAGTTTGGTACCATCCGGTAAGGAAAGAGATAGCTCTTCTGAGAGGATACCTTGCTTAAAGGGGAGGGCGCTGCCTTCATTGGCGAGGGCTCTCCAGCGATTAAAGATCCAGCCTTCAAAGCCAAAATAACTGCAGACCTGCTCTTCACTTTCTGAAGGCGATGCTGCTACAGAGATTGCGGGAGAGAGGGAAAAAAGTCCCATCAGGACAAGAACGCTCAGCAGGTTCTTTGCTTTAAAAAGAATGTTCATGGAGGAACAGGCCTTCTCAATTGAGCGAAAAATTGTCTATTCGCAAGGACTATATCGGCTTTAGGAAAAGCTACAAGCCTGCGATTGAAACACTGATTAGGCCGAAAACGTAATGATGATGATTACCTTTCAGGTAATTGCCGTGCTTCCCTCGCCGTCATAAAAGCGGGATATTGTTTTTATTTTAGGGTTGTGAAATGAGTTTAACTGCACTTGCGCTTTCAGCTTATATCATCTGGACATTAAGCCTGGTTCTCCTTCTGGAGGCATGTCGGGCTCATCTTGTGTTAGCCAAGGGAAGGGCAGCAAACAGTTTTTCTGCTGACGGCTCTGACGTTTCGCCTTTTCTTGCGCGCATTACGCGGGCTCATGCCAATTGTTATGAACATTTCCCTGTTATTGGCGGAACACTTATCCTGTTCCTTTTTCTGGAAAAGACAGAGATCACAGACCCGCTCGCCCCCTGGATCATTGCAATGCGCATCCTCCAGTCCATTACGCATATGGTTTCGGGAAGCGTTATGGCTGCAAATATCCGTTTCGCCTTCTTTTTCGCACAGATCGTGATCGTAGTGATCTGGCTTTCTGGTCTTGTCTGATCGCAGCAATTGGAAGAGGTTAGGCGGAGCCTGTAGACCGCGAAAGGTATCGAACTTCGTGGCGTTGTTCAAACTCGATCAGGTGATCAGCAAGGAGTGTCGGGGCATCGCGAGCAACCAGATGGCTCGCATGGTCAATATGGCTTACCGTAAGCTGAGGGCACAGGGACTTCAGGCGCTGTATCTCGTAATCATGGATCGCGTCATTTTGTCCGGCGAGAACAAGATGCAGGGGAAGGGAAAGTGCGGCAGTTGCCTTCAGCAAGCGGTCGGCATTTGAAAGGATATTTTCCACAAGAGGAGAAGCGCCAAGGTTTCCCATGCTATTTGAGAGAAAGTTTTTAACCCTCTCCGGATCCGGTGCAGGGATCACATCAACGAGCACCAGACCTGACAGACTGGATTGTTCTTCATATTCAGCAAGAGCCAGAATAGCAGCAAATCCACCAAGGGATGCGCCTACCACTATACGTGTGCTCTTGTGGGTCGTGAGCATTTTGGCTGTATCTGCAGCAAATGTAGTGATGGTTTCGGATCCTTTTTTTTCGCTGCGCCCATGACCACGCTGATCATAGGCCACAGATCCAAGACCTGACCTTGATAATCTTTGCATGACAGGATGCCAGACCTGGCGCCTTTCCCCGCCTGCATGCAGCAGAAGAAAATCGACACTTTCCCCGGATTGATCGCCCATAAGGGTTGCATCAGGAAGATGCAATTGAATTTTTTGCATTGCCTCGTTACCTTGATATCCCAAGATAACATGAATGTAATTTATTACCTTGGATAGTCAAGGTAATAATCCTGAAGGGTGTCTTTTGGCTAAATCAGAGAAAAAAAGAATTCGCCGTGCCCCTGCTGAAGCAAGGGCTCACGTCATTAAATGCGCAGAAGCCCTTCTCATTGAAGGGGGAGCAGCGGCTGTTCAGATGCGTTCGGTTGCGCGAAAAGCGGGGATTACGGATGCTGGAATAGCGCATCACTATAAAAATCGCGAAGGGCTTCTAAACGCCCTGATGGATCATGGTGCCAATAAAGTGCGGACGGCTATAGACACTCTCGTTAATGATTGGGTTCGTGACGGTACGGATGTTGCGTCACTCGTTTCCGAGCTTGGAGAGCTTTATTCCAGTGGATATGCGGAACTTGCCCTGCAGGTGTACGGGTCCGGCTGGCAGGAAAGAGGAGAACCGTTGCTGGAGCCTGTTATTGAGGCCTTATGGGCAAACAATCAGAACCCGGCCACAGATAAAGAGGAAGTGCGGTTATGTTTTGCCTCTCTTCACATGTGGCTCGCACTGGATCCTCTTTTTGGCAAGGAATTTCGAAATAGCGCCGGGCTCGGCGGGAAGCGGGATCGTGTGCTTCAGGAACAGTGGTGGATCAAGCAGATGAACCGGATCCTGAAAAAACCTGAAGATTTTAAAGAGCGTTAGAAAAGGGCGGCTCAAGCCGCCCTTATACATTATTCCGCAGCATCCTGATGTTGCGCCGGATTTCTGAACTGGCTGAGGAGATTTTCCAGCTCGGCCTTATAGGATTTTACAGCGGCTTCTTTCACATGACCATATCCGCGAACCTTCATGGGCAGACTTGCAATTTCACCGGCAAGTGCCAGATTGTCCGCAGTCAGATTTTCCTGCAATTCGTTCAGGACAGCTTCAAAATCCGTAATCAGCTGGCGTTCCATTTTCCGCTCCTCTGTTTTACCAAAGGGGTCAAGTGCGGTTCCGCGGAGTGACTTGAATTTTGCGACAAAACCAAAGGCTTTTGCCATCCAGGGGCCGTATTCTTTCTTCCTTAGATGACCTGTTTCAGGGTCCATCTTGGCAAAGAGAGGAGGGGCGAGATGATATTTGACGGTATAGTCACCTTCCATCATCTGATCTATCCGCTGATCAAAGCCGGTTTGAGTATGAAGACGAGCGACTTCATATTCGTCCTTATAAGCCATAAGCTTGAAAAGGGAGCGGGCGGACGCTTCCGTTAGAGACGCGGAGCCATTTGATAGCGTTTGTTCCGCGCGCTTTATCTCACGGACCCGGCTTTCAAAACGCCTGGCATAAGCCGCATTCTGATAGTCTTTGAGGAAAGCAATCCGGCGAGAGATGATCTCTTCAATGTCAGTTGCCGGCTCCTCCAGAGAAACAGGGCCAGTGAGCTTCTTGACTTCAGCCATCACGGCTTCAGCGTCATGTGCCATCGCCCGTCCCCAGGCGAACGCCTTCTTGTTTGCTTCAATAGCAACACCGTTCAACTCAATCGCCCGCATCAGAGCATCCATTGAAAGGGGGATAAAGCCTTTCTGCCAGGCATATCCCATCATGAAGAGATTTGTGGCAATGGCGTCTCCCATAAGGGTCGTTGCGATTGAACTCGCATCAACGAGATGGCACGCGTCCTTTCCGACAGCGCGGCGAATAGTATCAATCGTGTCCTCTACAGGAAAAGGAGCGTCCGGATTAAGAGTAAAATCCATGGTCGGTGCCGGATGGCCATTGACGACAGCATGGGCGATACCTTTATCCAGCTTGGCGATAGAATCATAGGATCCCGCAACCACCATATCACAACCGATAAGCAAATCAGCACGACCTGCAGGAATGCGAACAGCATTAATCTGTTCAGGTGTCTTGGCGATATGAATATGGCTGGTGACTGCCCCGCCTTTTTGCGCAAGGCCAGCCTGATCCAGTACTGAAACCCCTTTACCTTCCAGATGAGCGGCCATACCCATAAGGGCACCGATAG
>JAKSCD010000172.1 GCA_022360775.1 Sneathiellales bacterium
CGGTCACCAAATTTGCCCGTGACATGCTGAGCGTTGCTGACAATATGCGCCGGGCACTGGACAGTGTGCCTGAGGATGTTCGTGAAAATGAAGCGGTCAAAAACATCCTGGTTGGTGTCGAAATGACAGAATCTGAGCTGATCAGCACCTTTGGCAAACACAAGATCGAAGTGATCAAGGCTGAAGGTGAAAAATTTGATCCGAATTTCCATCAGGCCATGTTTGAAATTGAAAATCCGGATGTTGAACCGGGCACCGTTCTGCAGGTCGTTCAAACCGGCTATGTGATTTCCGGTCGTCTTCTCCGCCCGGCCCTCGTCGGTGTTTCCAAAGGCGGGCAGAAAAAACCGGATGTAAAAATCGATCAGACTGCCTGATCCTTAAGTCAGGGATGAATTTAAAGGCGAATGCCGGTGATATACCGCTTTCGCCTTTTTTGGTTTTGAAACCGCATAACAATAGGCGCATCCGTGAATACAGGTGTCATAAGCGCCTATATCCCTGGAAGCGGCACAAAGGCAGCCAGGACGGTTCCCTTTTGATTTTTGCGGTGCCAATCCAAGCCTTTCAGCATCGATGCAAGCCGCCCCAGAAATATCAAGAGATGTAAGATGAGGTTGAGTGCACAAGGTCAGCTTTTGACCATTATGAAAGGCAATATCCCTGAATTCCCGTAACAAATCCTGTTTAACCTCCAGATCGGGATCTTCAGAATATATTCCCCTCGCCTTTTGCAGAGCTTTCAGATTTAAGGTGGTTTTCCGGTAAAACTGGGTAAAAGACACAACCACCTCATTCACCGATCCTTCTAATTCCCGGGATAAAAATGCAAAAGTCCTGCGATGAAAATCAAGGGGCGTATGAGTGGAGATCAGGACCGGATCATATCGCCAGATAACAGCATGCTGGCCAAAATCCGCGACAAGCTTTTTTATCTGCGCAACGGATTGCTCCAGTGGAATAACAGATGGCTCAAGCGCTGTTGGATAGCCTGTTATTGTGAATTGAACATAAAACGGGAAGTGGCCCGCAATCAATCGCTTCAGCCGGTTTTCAAACGGCGCCAGGTTTCGGGTCCAGAAAACAAAACCTTCCACATCCGCTTTTTTTAAGGAAACAGGATAGTTACTGTTATTGAACGGATTTCGAACATCCACATGCCCTTCCGTCAGCCGATGTTCAAACCAGTCCCCGTAAAAAGCCGGAATATCTGTTTTATAACTGGCGGAGATTATCATGTCCGCTCCCGGCTTCTATTTTCCGCGGTTCCTGAAACCATCAATGCTATACACCAGCAATCCGACCCAGATCAGGATAAAGGCCCCGATTTGAGCATTTGTCAAAGGCTCCTTGAAGACAAAAACGGCAAGCAGGATGTGCATCGTTGGCGCGATATACTGCATGAGCCCCACCGTACTTAACTTAAGGCGTTGTGCGGCAACCGAAAAGAGGATCAGCGGAACAGCTGTTACAATTCCCGTACCAATAAGCAAAATAGTGAAATAGGCGTCATAACCATGAGATCCGCCTTCAGCTCCCAACGTCATCCCGTTGATCATAAGATAGAGAATAAACCCTATGGAAACAGGGGTGAGAAGAAGGGTTTCCACCATTAAGCCAACGGCTGATTCAACAGGCACCATCTTCCGAAGCAATCCATAAAACCCAAAGGAAAAAGCCAGCACAAGAGAAACCCAGGGAAGAACCCCTGCCATCACGGTGAGCCAGATAACGGCAATCGTGGCAAGCCCCACCGCAGAATACTGCCATTTATTAAGCCGTTCCTTCAGAAAGAGCATTCCCAAAACAACGCTTACCAGCGGATTGATGTAATATCCAAGGCTGGCTTCCAGGACACGTTCAACAGAAATTGCCCAGATGAAAGTCAGCCAGTTCGCCCCGATCAGTACAGTTGTTGCCAGAAAAACCAGAAGGATTTTCTTGTCCAGAAAAACATCTTTTAAATGACCGAAACGCTTGGTTACAACGAGAAGAAGTCCCACAAATACCAGTGACCAGACAATTCGGTGCGCCATCAGTTCCAGAGAAGGGACACCGTCAAACAACTTGAAGTAAAGCGGAAAAACGCCCCACAGACCAAACGCCCCCAATGCGGCCAAAAAGCCCTGAGTGGTGCGGTTTTTCTCTGCAAGCGCTGACGAATCAGCGGATATCCGGGACGAGTGATCTGACACGAAACTATCCAATGAGGGGGATAAAAAATGGGAACGTTCATTCCAAGTAACAGAAGCGCTCAAAAGGGTAAAGAAAATACGAAATTTGATCCCGGCTTCCGGGAGAGAAGTCTTTCTGCTAAACGTTTGGGCATCAAATAGGCGCTATCGATAAAATCAGCATCTTGCACTGTGTTTGGAACACACCTATATAAGCGTCGAAGAGTATTTGTTCACAATCCCGGGGATCTTTGCGGTGCATGAATTGGTCGCGCAGATCTGCCAATTGAAATGAGGATATAATGGCTAAAGTTATCGGTATTGATCTTGGTACCACAAACTCCTGTATCGCCGTCATGGACGGTAAAGATTCGAAAGTCGTCGAAAATTCCGAAGGCGCCCGCACAACCCCTTCCATGGTCGGTTTTGCTGAAGATGGCGAGAAACTGGTTGGTCAGGCTGCAAAACGACAGGCTGTCACCAATCCTGAAAATACCTTATTTGCCATCAAACGTCTGATCGGCCGTCGGTTTGACGACAAAACGACCCAAAAAGACAAGGAAATGGTTCCTTACAATATCGTCAAGGCTGACAATGGCGATGCGTGGGTTGAAGCAAGGGGTGAAAATTATTCCCCAAGTCAGATTTCTGCTTTCATCCTGCAGAAAATGAAAGAAACTGCGGAAAGCTTCCTCAGTGAAAATGTGACACAGGCGGTGATTACCGTTCCTGCCTATTTCAATGATGCGCAGCGCCAGGCGACAAAAGATGCCGGTAAAATCGCAGGTCTTGAAGTTCTTCGGATCATCAACGAACCGACAGCTGCAGCTCTTGCCTATGGCATGGATAAAAAAGACCAAACCATCGCTGTCTTTGACCTTGGTGGTGGTACATTTGACGTCTCTATCCTGGAAATCGGTGACGGCGTCTTCGAAGTACGTTCGACCAATGGTGATACTTTCCTTGGCGGTGAAGATTTCGACCTGACGCTGGTGGATTATCTTGCTGAAGAATTCCAGAAAGAAAACGGTATTGATCTGCGCGGCGATAAAATGGCCTTGCAGCGTCTGAAAGAAGCCGCTGAAAAAGCGAAGATTGAGCTTTCTTCCTCTCAGGCAACCGATATCAATCTGCCGTTCATCACAGCTGATGCCTCCGGCCCGAAACATATGCAGCTGAAACTGACCCGGTCCCAGTTTGAAAATCTGGTCGATGACCTGATCAAACGCACATTGGCTCCTTGTGAAAAGGCCCTGAAGGATGCAGGCATGCAAAAAGGCGAAATCGATGAGGTGATCCTCGTCGGTGGCATGAGCCGTATGCCAAAGGTTCAGGAAACCGTCCAGCAGTTCTTTGGCTGTGAACCTCATAAAGGGGTGAACCCTGACGAAGTGGTCGCCATGGGCGCGGCTATTCAGGCCGGTGTTCTTCAAGGTGACGTGAAAGACGTTCTGCTTCTGGACGTGACCCCTCTCTCCCTTGGTATTGAAACGCTTGGCGGTGTGTTCACACGTCTGATCGACCGGAATACAACTATTCCAACCAAGAAAGGCCAGACCTTCTCAACAGCTGAAGATAATCAGTCTGCCGTGACCATCCGGGTTTTCCAGGGGGAACGCGAAATGGCAGCAGATAACAAACTGCTGGGTAATTTCGATCTGACAGAGATCCCGTCTGCACCGCGCGGCGTGCCGCAAATCGAGGTGACCTTTGATATCGATGCCAATGGTATCGTCAATGTGTCCGCAAAGGATAAAGGCACAGGCAAGGAGCAGAAAATCCAGATCCAGGCTTCAAGCGGTCTCAGTGATGCTGATATCGACCAGATGGTCAAGGATGCCGAAGAACATGCGGCGGAAGACAAGGCTCGCAAGGAGAAAGTTGAAGTCCAGAACCAGGCAGACAGCCTCGTTCATACAACTGAGAAAACTCTGGAAGAAGTGGGCGAAAATGTTGGAGACGACATCAAAGCTCCCGTTCAGACAGCACTTGATGAGTTGAAAGAAGTCAAGGATTCTGATGATCTGGAGGACATCAAGGCGAAAATGGAAGCTCTTCAACAGGCTTCCATGAAGCTCGGTGAAGCTGTTTACTCCCAGGCCCAGGCTGAAGGCGGTGCTGCAGATGCCGGTGCTACGGATGAGGAAACATCCTCCTCGTCTTCTGCGGATGATGATGTTGTCGATGCCGATTTCGAGGAAGTCGACGAAGACAAAAAAGACAAGTAAGGTCTTGCCCGATCAGGCGTTAAGGGCCTGAAACCGCAGACTTGAACATTAACAACCGCCCCGCGCCTGAAATGGTTCGGGGCGGCAATCAGTTAAGTAGGACCTTATGGCGAAACGCGATTATTA
>JAKSCD010000283.1 GCA_022360775.1 Sneathiellales bacterium
TCTACTGTTTACGCATTTTTGATTGCTGTTGCAGGATATCGGGATATGGGACCTCTTAAAGGAGTTCCCTGGCGTCATGAAGGGGAGACTGCTGGTACGGCCATTCTTCGGAATGTCGGTGTCATGGCCATTGGCATTCCAAAATCCTTCTTTTCCAAGGATGTGCAGAAAGTGGTTCTGGATGGTGCAAAGGTCAGCTTTATGCTGCTTTTCATTATTGCCAATGCCATGTTGTTTGCCCATGTATTGACGTCGGAGCGTATTCCTCATGCCATTGCTGAAGCCATAACAGGTGTCGGACTTCCTGCATGGGGGTTCCTGATTGTAATGAACCTGTTGTTGTTAGCTGCCGGTAACTTTATGGAACCTTCAGCGATCCTGCTGATCATGGCCCCCATTTTGTTCCCGATCGGATTGCAATATGGCATCGATCCTATTCACCTCGGGATCATTATGGTTGTGAATATGGAAATCGGGATGATTACACCTCCGGTAGGGCTTAATCTTTTTGTAACCGCCGGGATAACGGGACGGAATATCCTCTGGGTTGTGAAAGCCTGCTTGCCTTGGCTTTCCCTGCTTCTGGTGTTCCTGATCCTGATCACCTATATCCCGCAGATCTCACTGTTCCTGCCGGAACTGATAGATAGTATGCGGACCCGGTAATCGATCAAATAAGGTGGCTTAAAGCCGCCTTATTTGATGACCCGCATCTGTCGCAATTTCGCCACCATCGGGAGACATGATTGATATGCAATATCTCTGGATAGACATGTGATACGTACTCTCTTGATTTTAATTTCAATCTCCTGGAGCCTGCTTAATCTTCCTTTTGCTTCAAAAGTAAAGGCGGAAGAGGTGGATCTGTTGCTTGTACTTGCAATGGATGTATCATCCAGTGTCAATTATGAAGAATATGGGCTGCAACTAAATGGCTATGCAGGGGCGTTGCGTAGTCCGGAAGTTGTGAAAGCGATTGAGGGCGGGGTCCATGAGAAGATCGCGATCACGGTTACGCAATGGGCTGGTGTGAAGGAACAATCTGTTCTGGTTGATTGGAAAATCATACAATCTGATGAAGACTTGAATGAGCTTGCTGAAATTATTGAGTATAGCTCACGTGTGTTTCCCTATGGCGGTACAGCGATCGCTGAAGCGCTGCAACATGCTAGTGATCAATTTGCCAGATCAATGCATCAAGCACCGCGCCGGGTGATAGATATGTCCGGGGACGGCAAAATTTCAATTGGACAGGCGCTGGAGCCGGTTCGGGATCGGATCGTCAAAACCGGTGTGACAATAAATGGTCTTCCCATCCTTAACGAAGAGGGAAA
>JAKSCD010000269.1 GCA_022360775.1 Sneathiellales bacterium
AAATCAAATGCTCTATTGACCCTACGCTTTTCCTCGCTATAGTGCAGCTGTTTCCACACAGCCCCTGTGGCGGAATTGGTAGACGCGACAGATTCAAAATCTGTTGTCCTTAGGGCGTGCCTGTTCGAGTCAGGCCAGGGGCACCATCTTTCAAATCAGCTTAAACTTGAACTGAGCTCTCCGAGGAAATCTTTTAAAGCTATCCTTTTCCAGTGCGCCGCTGAAAGAAAAGCCTGTTGCTAATTATCGATAAGTCGCACCGCATTGTCACGTATCGCATGAAGCCCTTTTTCATCGAAAACGCCACGAGCCAGGACGCGAAGCCCAACGACGAAAGACAGCAGTGATTTTGCTGTTTCATCAGCCTGGATATCCTTGGAAATCCTTCCAACTTTCTGACCTTTGAGGATCATGGACTTGAAAAAGCCCTCAATATCCTCCAGCGCAGATATGACCAGTTTTTGAATATCTTCCTCATGATGGGGAAGTTCCAGTGCGGTATTCACCAAAAAGCATCCTTTGCATTCTCTATCATCTATACTCTGGGCAACCAGCCCGTCAAACAGAGTAGTAATTGCTTCTACAGGATCTTCAATCTTAGACAGCGCCTGGACAGTCTTTTGGCCATTATCACGATCATACTGAAGAAGCGCGAGCATGAAGAGTTTCTTTTTATTGCCAAATGCGTTGTAGAGGCTGCCTTTATTTATGCCCATGCCTTCCGTGAGATCAGATAAAGACGTCGCCTCATAGCCTTTCGACCAGAATACTTTTTGGGCCTTGGTAACAGCCTCCTCGACTTTAAATCCTTTTTCCCACGGCATTTAAGCCCCTCAACTCGTTTTATCCTGCTGCTTATATAGTTAGTTTGTACCGATCGGTCAATAATCTCAAAATTAGTCTTGACCGATCGGTATAAATAACTACATCTCCATTTATACCGATCGGTACAAACCCTCAGAAAACGAAAGAAAGATCAAGATGACTGAATTTACTACTCACAAAATCGATACAGCGCCAGAGGCCTCAAAACCGTTAATCGAAGGCGCGAAGCAAGCATATGGATTTCTCCCCAATCTACTTGGCAATATGGCTGAATCTCCCGCACTGCTTGAAGGTTATCTGAGCCTTGCAGGTATCTTCGATAAGTCAAATCTCTCTGAAACTGAACGCCAGATCATCCTCTTGACCAATAACCGACTGAATGGATGTGCCTATTGCATGGCAGCACATACGTCGATTTCACAAATGAAAAACGTCCCCTCTGATGTGATTGAGGCGCTGCGCAACGATACTCCAATTGCGGACCCAAAGCTTGAAGCCCTTCGTCAGTTTGCCCAAATCGTAAATGTAAAGCGTGGCTGGCCTGAAGAGAGTGAGATCGAGGCATTCCTGAACGCGGGCTATACACGTCAGACCATATTGGAAGTTATCCTTGGAACAAGCCTGAAAGTAATGTCAAACTATACAAACCACATTGCAAAGACAATTGTCGACGATGCTTTCGCGCCAAACACATGGACGCAAAGCCCGACACAAGTGGCCTAACAAGCTAAGGAATTAGCCGGGGGAGCGAGAACCCGTTGCGCGTCCAGATCTCGGGGAATTGCGCGCGTATCTTGCAGAACCCGGCTTGTTTCAAAATTCGTTTTGAAAGAGTCCCCCATTCTCAGCCTTACAAGACCTTTATATCCTGCTCTGGATTACTCTGATCAAAGGCATTATTTCCTGATCCTCAATCAATATTAGAAATTAATTATTTCTTAACCTAAT
Organism: Sneathiellales bacterium; assembly: GCA_022360775.1. GTDB lineage: Bacteria > Pseudomonadota > Alphaproteobacteria > Sneathiellales > Sneathiellaceae > Sneathiella. Next base: position 1,774 of record JAKSCD010000269.1, read on the forward strand.
ACTCGCAAAATCTGCATTCCCTTAAATGCAGGATCCTTCATGAATGAAGTTACTGGTAAGCTGACAGGCCTCGCCGTTCGGAAACCACATACGCCATTTTATAAGAAGCTCTGGAATTTTCTTCGTTTCAGAAAAACCTCCCGTCCTCCGTCTATTGCTTCCCTCTACGATCCCCTTGCTTATGCTGTTCTTGATTCCCTGCAAGAGCAAATCGCGGTGATTGATAGTGCGGGAACCATCCGGTTTGTCAATTCTGGCTGGAAGGACTTTGCCCGCAATAACGATTGCAGGATCGAACATGACTGGATCGGTATCAACTACCTGGATGTGTGCAAGGCTGCGCATGATCGGGGAGATGATTTCGGAAAACGCACTTATGAAGGAATATTGTCTGTTATTTCCAGAAAAAGGCCGACATTTTCAATCGAGTATCCCTGCCACAGCCCGACAGTAAAACGCTGGTTCATCATGACAATCGCGGGGCTTTCCGATGTAGAGCAGCCTCTTTATTCGGTCTGCCACAGGGATATCACCGAAAGACGGCTTGCCGAGGAAAGAGCTCAGAAGCTTGCCCGCACGGATGAGCTTACAGGTCTCTCCAACCGGCGACAGTTTAACGAGTATCTTGAGAATGAATGGCGAAGAAGTATGCGTCAGCAGACCGTTTTGACCATCATGGTTCTGGACCTTGATCATTTCAAGGAGCTCAACGACATCTTCGGCCATCAGGTTGGTGATGAGCATTTAAAAGCAGTTGGAGAGGTTCTCAAGACCTATGCACACCGGGCGGGGGATATCTGCGCGCGACTAGGCGGGGACGAGTTCGTCGTAATTTTTGAAAACCTGACGTTGGATGATACCCAAAGGATCGCAGGCCAGATCCTCTGCACAATTAAATCTCTTGAGGTTAAAAATCCCGAAGGGAAACACCATCCCGTCTTTGCCTGTAGCATGGGAATTATCCGGCAAACTCCCAATCAAGGATGTTCGCTATCTGAATTTATCGAGATGGCGGATCAAAATCTTTATAGAGCGAAGAAAGACGGTGGCGATACCTACAAGCTTGAAAATCTTGAGGAAGATCAGGATAACGGCAGTCTTAGAGCATAAAAAAACCCCGCGAACCTTCGCTCGCGGGGCTGATAAACCGGTAAGGTTCGGGAATTAACGGTAATCGTATTTACCGCCCTTCCATTCGTACCAGACATAACCTGGAAGTTTCACATCGCCTTTAGCGTCAAAACCGAGTGTGCCAAGTACAGTGTTGAATTTGCCTGTATTCAGGGATTTCATCACAGCGTCCGGATCAGTTGATTTTGCAGTTGTCGCAGCCTGTGCCCATGCCTGAACAGCAGCATAGGTATAAAGGACATATCCTTCAGGCTCGATTCCTTTATCGCGGAACGTTTTCACAAGACCTGAAGCGCCAGGATTTTTCCGAGGATCCGGTGAGAAGGTCATCAACGTGCCTTCACCTGCAGCACCGGTGATTGACCAATATTCGTCAGTCACAAGAGCGTCACCAGAAACAAGCTGGGTTTTCATGCCCTGATCGCGCATCTGACGAACAATCAGACCGGCTTCAGTGTGATAACCACCGACATAAGCCACATCAATGCTTTCCTGCTTCATTTTGGAAACCAGCGCAGTATAGTCTTTTTCACCTGCTGTATAGGCTTCATACATGGACGCTTTACCGCCCATTTTTTCCATTGCCATTTTGGTCTGATCAGCGAGACCTTTACCATAGGCAGTTTTATCATGCAGGATCGCAATATTCTTGCCTTTATATTCCTTGGCAAGCAAAGCACCCGCTACCTGACCCTGCTGGTCGTCACGACCACAAACGCGATACACATTTGGTCCGCCTTCGTCAGTCAGTTTTGGATTGGTAGAAGCTGGAGAAATCTGGATAATTCCTTCTTCCTCATACACTTTAGATGCAGGAATTGAAGAGCCGGAGCAAAAGTGACCGGCCATAAAAACAACGCCTTTGGAAACCATTTGGTTGGCAACAGCAACAGCCTGCTTAGGATCACAAGCATCATCGCCAACAGTCAGAACAAGCTTTTCACCATTGATGCCACCTTTGGCATTAATGTCTGCAACAGCCTGCTCAGCACCAGCTTTCATCTGCTGGCCAAAGCTCGCATACTGGCCTGTCATTGGGCCCGCTGTCGCGATCTGAATGTCTGCCCAGGCACTTGCAGAGGCAAGCATGCCAGCAGAAAGTACAGTCGCAGCCAAAAGATACTTTTTCATCTATCTGTCTCCCTTGTTAGTAGATGTCTCATCACCCGAATAGCATCATCCTGCAATAATGCGGGAATTGCAAAGGGTAATTTCTCGTCAAAATACCAGCAAAATCCATACTGGTTTTCTGAATTTCCTATTTATCTCTCCAGGCAAAAGGCCCGCTACGAGCATAAAGCCATGGATATTGTTGCACCATCTGGTTCACTCGCATGAGACGGTATCCCAAAAGTGCGATTAAAATAAGGACAGTCGTATCCACAATGTAATATTGCACGGAAAGCAAGCTGCCTTCAAAAAGAGCGAAATGAAAGAAACGATCCGCCGCTCCCAGCAACAGCATGGCCAAAACGGGCTGTATAGGGGAGCGCCATTTCGCAGCAAGGGACCGACCCGTCATAAAGGCGGCCCCTCCGGCAATCACAACCGTCAATGCAAAAAACACCCCAAAACTGTTTTCCCAGAGAATACCCATTAATGTGCTCCCCCTTCGAGATAGGCTGCCCGGACTTCCTCTTTTGCCAGAAGTTCCTTGCCGGTTCCGCTCATGGTGATTTTACCGTTCACAATCACATGCCCCTGATCCGCAAGCTTTAATG
>JAKSCD010000135.1 GCA_022360775.1 Sneathiellales bacterium
AGTTCTAGTTCAAGCGAAAGAGCCCTGTCTGCGGCTTCTGATATTTTGCCAGCAAGACGTGAGAGCTCAGATGTTGAGAACCGCACAGCATTTGCCAGTGTTTGCCGGTGGATGAATGTGTCACTCAAGGGCGGTGCCATCAGTTTGTCAGCGTTTTTAGCTGTGACATCAATATGATAGCCAAGTACGTTGTTATGGCGGATTTTGAGCGACGATATCCCGGTATCCTGTTGGTACTGACCTTCAAGTGCAGCGATATGGCGGCGGCTGTCATCCTTAAGCGTACGATATTCATCTAGGGCCGTATTATAATCTGGGGCAATGAAACCACCATCGCGCATAATTAGAGGCGGCTCTTCAACAAGGGCCTGCTTAAGGTGGTCAATAATAGGTTCGTGGTTACCCAGATCATCATATGCGTTTTCAATAAGCATTGGTGTGTCATCAAGCACGCCGTTTGGGCCTGCCAGCAGTGTTTTGATAAAGCCCGCGTTTGCCAGTCCTTCACGGATGGGTCGAGAACGGTTGCTTGGCGGTAGGCCGATTCAGCAGAGATGTACTTGCCTGTATTCACGTAACAACAGCAATGAAAAATGGTCACGTTGTTCCACCCCTGAAACGGGTGCCGCCTTTCTTTGTTTTCTGGAACAAAATTCTGAGGGCAGCACAACACATAAAGGCACAAAATTTTTGGGAACAAATGGAAGCGGGTTATTTTTTCAACCTGCTGGAAAGACTGACTGGATCCATGTCGACTGGACTTCTCTCAATCCAAACGGTCAAATTACAGCTCTTCACGAAATGCCGGACGGCTCTCTTTATTTAGGCACAACTAATCAGGGGCTTTTCCATATCAATGCTGCGCTTACAGACTGGAAACAAGTCAATCTCCCCCCCACTCTTTCACATATTTCTATTCTGAGAGCTTCTTGGGATGCGCTGTATCTGAGCAATGATCATGGAGCTCTTTATCAGCTTACAGAAGAAACGGGGACTTATCGTCTTCATCCGATTTTTGCAACAAAGAACAAAGTTCAAATTCTGGACATCTATATTCACAAAAGGGAAATACTGGTTGGTCTGGATGGAAGCGGTCTCGCACGCTCAGCTGACGAAGGGCGAAACTGGTCCTATCACAGCACCGGCCTGTGCAGCAGGGTCTCGTCCCTCCTCTATCATCAAAATCGCTGGCTGCTCGCCATGCATTCACCTGAGCTATCCTTTTCCTCGCAGCCAAAGTATCGGGCCAGCATATCGTCCGAAGTATTTTCGCGGCAACTTGATCAGGCTCTTCTTAGTGAATTGCTCATTTCAGCTTTAACTCAAGCGCATGTAAAGCTTCCTGAAAACCCTCTCTTGCACCCTCTTCAACCAGCACATCGGTGGTTGCTCCTCTCTGCTCCGGCAAAGGGCCATGCAGTGCAGAAAAAAGGCCTCGCTTATCTTCTTTTAAAAGATAAGCAAAATATAAAAATATTTCAGTTGGGTGATTGCTTTCCTGTCGTTCATTATGAAGAAGGTAACGATGGGCTCCCGGAGCAATATGAGATTTTCATCCATAAAGAGCTGACACAGACCCTAATGGCTTATCCAGAGGAGGTTTTTTTTAGTCCCGCCCTTAAGACTGACCCTCAAATCAAACAGGTTCTGGAGATTACAAAAAGTCACCTCAAATCTGCAGTGCCTCAAACAAAACTCTATTTTTCTTCCTCTTTAAAGACGCTTTTTGATGCCTCTAAATGCGTTATCAATGCCAATCTTATCGAACTCTCTCAAGGGCAGCTGATAGAAAATGAAACCCTGGGAGATGGGAATGCAGCTCTTTCTTTCCAGAATTTTCCATTAAAGTCGGGTCAGCTGGTTTTTACCCAGAAAGGCGAAAATACTGTTGCTCCGATCCTGACTGTAACGGTGGAAGGAGAGCCCTATCATCCTGTTTCGGATCTCCTGAATACTGGCCCTCACGACAAGGTATATGTACTGACACTCGATGAGAAAGGGATAGGAACAATCACATTCGGTGACGGTATCAACGGGAGCCGTCTCCCAAGCGGTCTTGGGAATGTCAAAGCAACCTACCGCATTAATATGCCGATATATGATGCATCAGACGAGAAAGCGCAGTTCATATTAACCGAGCCACCATACGGGCTTTCAACAATTGCATCGCCAGCAGAACAACATCCTGCAAAAACCGCCGATAAAATAAAGAAGGGTGACACTGTCTCTCTCAACCCGGCACTTTTACCCAAACGCCTTGTTACTCTGTCAGATTTTGAAACTGTTTCTGCCAGCTTTTCCTCAGTAACAAAAAGCAAAATTCACCCTTTCATCTTTAAACGCCAAAAGGGACTTCTGCTTACTCTGGCCGGTAAAAACCCCGAGGCGTTAAATCAGGAAGTTTCTGTTCTGGAACAGGTGAGAAGGAGAATTTCTCACCTCAGCCTCGCTCCGGAAATGCCTCTGCGAATTGTTCCAGCACTTAACAGACCTTTCTGCCTTTCAGTGATCCTTACCGTCCAGAACGGGCTCTCTTCCTCTCAAAAAATTGAAATCGCTCAAAAGGCATATCAAACAGTTAACAATAAATACGGGTATCAAGCGGCTTCCATCGGTGCGTCAGTTTTACTGCATGACATACAGAATTTGCTTATGCAGGGGATATTCATAAAAAATGTCAGCCTAACAGCCCTGCATTTTGAAAATCTGCCCCCGACTTTGGCCAATCTCTCGACATCTCCTCTCTCTGCTGAAAATCCGGAAGCGGGTGAAGATCTGATTTATTTGTCAGAACAGAGGCACGCCATGCAAATCACCCTCCTGGACACCTCAGATATTCAATCCGGAAGCTTTTCCTTCCCCGCCAATAACAGGTATAAGGAGGAGGAAGTATGCTGAAGCTAAACGATGCCGGTCTTCCTGATTTACTGGATCTTATTCCGCCTCTGGATCGACTAAATCCTGATAAAAAAGAAAATGAGGAACTGGCAATCCTGCTCTCTGTCCTCCAGAGCCAGTCCGACGCTATCGCCGCTAATATCGATTTACTATACGATAACTGGTTTATTGAAAGCTGCAGTGATTGGGTTGTTCCCTATATTGCCGAGTTACTTGAAATACCCAGTGAACTCGCGGATGCCGTACAAATCCCGCGCCAGCGCGCTTTGGTTGCCAATACAATCGCTTACCGCGCCTATCGAGGGACAGCGAGGGCACTGGAATGCGCCCTTCAGGATGCTACCGGATGGCCGGTATTTCTTGTAGAAGGGCTGGCGCGTCAATTCACCTCCACGCAACATCTCCTGCATGGATCAAAACAGCCTACACTTTTGAACATGCTCACAGAAGAGAGTTTGCTTCCCCCTCCCAGCCCTTTTAACGATTTCCGGACAAGCTATAGTATTTATCAAACCCCCTCCAGTCCGACAACGGCCAGTGATAAAGTGA
>JAKSCD010000170.1 GCA_022360775.1 Sneathiellales bacterium
GTGTAGTTTCATATATTGCAAAAATAACAAATTAAAAGGAAAATTTGATGAATAATTGTTAGTGTTTTGTAAATATTGTCTGATTTTTAAATTAATTTATTCAATGATTAATAAATCTTCAACATCTTTATAGCCAGCACCTTCTCTTATTATTTCATATTCTGAACTTGTCATGTCTATGACCGTTGATTCGCCAGTAAAATCATAGCGATCACATATAATAACGTAGTCAACCAATTTTTCAAAATTTTGAATGATTTCATCAGCTGTTTCATATATTTCTGATGATTCATCTTCATTTGATTTTGCTGTGATTGATATTAAAGGTTGTCCAAGTTCTTTTAATAATAATTTAGAGATAGTATTATCAGGAACTCTTATACCCGCTGTTGATCGTTTAGGATTTTGAGCAAATTTAGGAACTAATCTTGAAGCTGGTAAAATAAAAGTATAAGGTCCAGGTATCAAGGATTTAATAGTTCTATAAGCTTGATTGTCAATTTTAGCAAATTCTGAAATATTTGAAAGATCTTCACAAATAAAAGTTAGTGATTTTTTTTCAGAAATGTTTCTTAGTCTTCTAATTCTTGCAATAGCGTTTTTATCAGATAGCTGACATCCTAAAGCATAACCGGTATCAGTAGGATATAGGATTACAGCTCCATTTTTCAAAGCATCAGCTACTTTTGAAATATACCTCATTTCAGGAGTTTCAGGATGAATCTTAATTATTTCTGAAGCCATTTTATCCCTCCAATTCTGTTTGTGATTTTTTATTGAAATATATATAAAACGGAATTCCTAGTGATACAATCAATAGTCCAAATACCGAAGTAATAATTTCTGTCTCACCATTAATGTAATCAATTATATCATTATACAAAGTAGAAATAACAAATATTGCTGAAAAAATAACAAATATTGCTGGTGTGTATGGATAAAAAGGTACTTTAAATGGTCTTTCAACGTCAGGCATTTTTTTTCTGAGTACAAAAATACCATAAGCTCCAGCTCCATAAAATATCCA
>JAKSCD010000169.1 GCA_022360775.1 Sneathiellales bacterium
CCTCTGTCTTCTACACGGGGCGAGTATAGCGACAGAGGCATGGCGATTTCGTGACGAAACCCACATCAAAAACAATATCGAAAAAACAGGCCCGGCGCCTCAGGCAATTTCCTGGACAACGGCCTTCAATATGGCCTTTTCTTCAGCCTTGAACCCACTTTCATCGCCGCCGCCCCTTCTGGATTTCGGCCAATAGAGTTTTTTCAATCGTTCCACATAGCTCACAAGGGTGTCATGAGACATCAAAAGATCCTGTAAAGGACCCTTCACCGGAGAATAGTAGATATTGGCAAACAGGCCATAAGCACTGGCATCCACAAGAGCAGGGCTCTCACCTGTGAAAAACGGCTTGTCACCCAACTGGACGGCCGCAATCTCCAGATCCAGTTTCGCTTTCTTATAAACCTCTTCTGGTGAATGACGGGCGATTCCCTGTCCCATAAGATTCTGCACAACTGACTTTCGCACTTTCCTGGCAATTAGACCGCGGATCAGGGCAGGAGCCGGTGCGAAGAAAAGGTCCCTGAACTCGTTCCAGCCATCGGGATCGACCCAGCGGGAATAGACAAGAATAAAATATAGATGTTCTTCCACCAGGCGGCGGACGAGCAGATCTTCAGCCCGGTTCATTGCCGCAAGCTCGGCAACCGATGTTTTTGCAAGCCTTTCGATGATGAGTTCCGAATCTCCAATAACCGTCCCGTCCAGGGTAGCAAACGGCACTTTTCCCTTGGGTCCCATTTTCTGCGGGTCCCATTCTACCCTGTAGGAAAGCCCCTGCATCTTAAGCCATGTTTCCAGTTTGAGCCCAAAAGGGCTTGCCTGCATTTCGATAACCGGCGGAAATTCGTGAACAGTGATATCCATCATGCCAAATCCTTTCAAATCATTGGTGAAAGGCTTGATATCACCCCCCTGCTGACAGCATATTGTCAGGAAGGTGTCAGTAGACAGGAGAAACCGATGCGTCGCGCCGATCGCCTATTCCAGATCATTCAGATTCTTCAGCGCAGCCGGAGAGTAACCACTGCCCAGGACATTGCAGAGGAGCTTGAAGTCTCTGCCCGGACGATCTATCGGGATATCAGGGATCTGATGATGAACCGGGTTCCGATCCGTGGAGAAGCGGGAAGCGGATATATTCTCGAGCAGGGTTATGATCTTCCTCCCCTGATGTTTAACGAGGAGGAAATCGACGCCATCATGCTGGGCGTACACTGGGTTCACGCCAATGGGGATCCGGATATCAGACGGGCTTCACGTGATGTTTTTCGAAAAATCGAAGCTGTTATTCCCAAAGAGCGGCGAGATCTTCTTCAGTCAGCCAGACATATCGTCCCGGAACCGGTTGACTCAACAGTGATAACGATCTCCATGCCGCA
>JAKSCD010000478.1 GCA_022360775.1 Sneathiellales bacterium
AGGGGCTGCGATTAGCGACTAGGAAAACAAAATCAGCGTTTTTTGCAAGCGGAGAGACTGAACTGTCTGTAACGGCAATGACCTTACATCCCCGTTCCTTCGCTAAATTCGTTGTTTCAACCGTTTCACGCGTATAGGGTTCAAAAGCGATTGCGAGGACCAGGTCTTTTCCGCTAATCCCTTCAATTTCCTCGCGGAACAAACCGGCACAACCCTGTACGAGTTTTGAATTTTGAAAAAACACACGTGTCGCATAATGAAAGAAACTGGCGACAGAAAAACATTTTCGCAGTCCAACGACAAAAACCCTGTCCGCATTGACACAAGCAGCTGCCGATTTTTCCAACAGACTATCTGAGATGCTTCCATACGTCCGGTCGATATTTTCGATTTCTGCTTCTCTGAACTCCGACAAAAGCCCTGACGCCGCTTTTCTGTCACGGCGAAGTTGAAGTTCTCTTGCCCGCGCAGCATAGCCGCTCGTTGGCGGGGTTACGCTTTCCCTAAATGTATCTCTGAAGGTATTATAATTTTCATAGCCGAAACGATTGGCAAGACGAACCATCGTCGCCGGTTTTACCTGCGCGCGAGAGGCAATTTCCCGCATAGAGTAAACAGCCACCTCTTCCGGCGCACTCACGATATAACGCGCCGCAATTTTCAATTGCGGGCTGAGACTTTCAAACTGACTTTCCAGCAAGTGGATCAAATCCACTCCTTCAAGTTTTCCCTGCATCATATTCCAAAGCGTCATTCATAAGGCCGGGCGTACGGTATGTGCCAATTTAATTTCCGTTAATAAATTTTGCAACAAATGTTTCAATTTTTTTATTTTAGATACATTTGTTTCATTTTGTCGGCAATTGTTAAAATTTACCCTCACCTCATTGAAAAACTTTAAGTTTTTTTAACCATAAATATTCATTAAATGCTCGTCTTACGATTTCGCACTTGCCTGATACTCAACAAAATTTGTTCTCATTTTTCCCAAACTCGATCGAAAAATTAAGACCTTCTTTACAGACTCAGCGTATAAAATTTGGAAACCCGGCGGCTACTGTTTGTCGCTTATCTTGAGTATTATTTTCTGTAGAGCTTGCTTTGTTTTCTGTCGGACCAAAATCACTGAATAAATCTGCCAGCCAAAACCCCCAAGAAACCTCCGTTTTGGCAAAGAATGGCGCGCACCCGGCAACTGACGCCCGAATTTCACCGGTTATTCTCGAACAGGAATTCCGGATCAGAGATTATCTGCTTTCTCTCGGGCTTCCCAGGGGCGCCAGCTTCACAACGTTTGATGAAGGTGTTATCAGCGATATCAGAAACGGCTCCTACAATTTTCTGTTCGTCGATTATGCAATGGGCGCAGATGTTGTAGAACGGATCCTTTCAGATCTTGCTCACGCTCACTCCTCACTGTCAGTTGTGGTTATTGACGGACCTTGTGTCCTGATGAAATCGGGTGCAGCCGATTGCATTCCATTTTCAGAACTTACAGAATCAAGAATAAGCAGCGTCCTCTTCAATGAAGAGCGTTTTCGTAACCTGCAGCAAACTGCGGGGACATTATTCACCAATATGGGTGCGCTTCATTTAAAGGATTCGCTGACAACTCTGGCGAACAGACAGTCCTTTAAATTACGGCTGCAGGAAATCGTTACAAAATCTGCCAAAGCCGATGAGCCCGTATCTCTCATCTTGCTGGATCTTGATAGTTTTAAAGCACTCAATGAAGCCAAAGGTCATCATTTTGGTGATACCATCCTCAAGACAGTATCCGACAGATTGCAACAATTTGCGCCTGAAGAATCTGTTGTTGCGCGTTTGGGGGATGATGAATTTGCTCTGCTTTTATATGGTGCGCATCTTGAAAAAGTGTCGGATACAACTATTGCAGCTCGCCTCTCACATGAATTAAGGCAACCCTATTTCGTTGACGGACAAAGCACAACCGTCAGCGCGACAATGGGTATTTCCAAGCTTGAGCAACATGATACACCGGATTCACTTCTTCATAAATCCATGTCCGCCCTTTATACGGCGAAGCGCGATAAGAACCGGTTTATGGTCTATACCAAGCAGGAAGATACAGAACGCCGTCAACAACTTCACCTTGCACAGGAATTACCGGATGCGATCGATGATAATCAGCTGAGGCTGCATTTCCAGCCGATGATCCGGATGCATGACAGTACGGTTGTCGGGGTTGAAGCCCTTGTCAGGTGGCAACACCCGCAAAAAGGACTTCTATTTCCAGACAGTTTCATTCCTTTGGCAGAAGGTTCCGGAAGTGTTGAAACCCGGACACGCTGGGTTCTTGATGCTGCGATCAAACAAGGTGGCAAATGGTTGCAACAGGGCCACCGTCTTTCAGTCTCAGTCAATATCTCTGCCCTGATCCTTCATAACCCGGTTTTTCCCGATATCGTGAACAGGCTTCTGGAGCAGTCCCAGTATCCGGCCGATCTTTTGAAACTGGAAATTACCGAAAGCGCCATCATCTCTGATGTTGTCCGGGCGACAGATGTTGTCACGCGGCTGCATGACCTTGGCGTAAAGGTTTCCATTGATGATTTTGGCACGGGATACACCTCGCTTGCCTATATTCGCAAACTCCCCGTTGACGAAATCAAGATTGATAAAAGTTTTGTTCTCAACATGAACACTGTCTCCGATGATGCGGTGATCGTGAGAACATTGCTTGAACTGGCCCGTAACCTCGATCTCTCTGTTGTCGCAGAAGGCGTGGAAGACAGGGAAACCTGGTATATGCTTGCAGGGCTTGGATGCCATATTGCTCAAGGATACTATATGTCACGCCCGGTTGATGTAGAGGCCCTTGAAACCTGGCTGAAACATTCCCCTTGGGCGAATACCTAATCCTCTATTTCCCATTAACATCTGTTTGACCTGATTTTAGTCTCGCTGATAGACTGAAAACCATGAATA
>JAKSCD010000199.1 GCA_022360775.1 Sneathiellales bacterium
CGCAAATATCTCACCTGCCTGATCATGATTGATCAGGAGAATGTCGAGAAATATGCGCAGGATATGGATGTTCCTTTTACCAATTTCCAGAGCCTTTGCCGGGCGAAAGAGGTCACGGATCTGATTTGGGAGGAAGTCGAGCGGGTGAATAAGGGTTTTGCGCAGGTGGAGACGATCAAGCAATTCCGCTTGATCGATGAAATCCTGACAGCAGAGGATGACGAATTGACGCCGACAATGAAGCTGAAGCGTTCATTCGTCAGCAAGAAATACAAAGACCTTATTGATACCATGTATTGAGTTTAACCTTTGCGACAGGAGGGTCGCATCTAGAAGCAGTTTTTAATTATAGGGTTCTAAATGGGAGGAAGACTATGAAACGCAGAAATCTATTCCGTCTTGGTTTGTCGGCTGCTGCGGCATTGGCAACTGTCAGTGCCTTTGGAACAGCCGCGCAAGCAGGACAAGGCGTTCATGATGATAAAATTGTACTTGGCTCGCATCAGCCATTATCCGGGCCGGTAGCGCTTTGGGGTGTGCCGGTGACCAATGGCATGCGTATGGCCATCGAGGAAATCAATGCAAAGGGCGGTATTCACGGCCGTAAACTGGAATTGATTGTTGAAGATACAGCCTATCAGCAGAATAAAGCGGCTCAGGCTGGTGATAAACTGATCAAGAAAGACAAGGTCTTTGCTCTTGTTGGTCCTCTTGGAACACCAACCAATATGGTGACAATGCCGCGCGCGCTTAAAAAAGGGGTGATGAACATCTTCCCGCTTTCTGCCGCGAAAGAAATGTTTGAGCCACACCACAAGTTAAAGTTCTCAAACCTGACGCCTTATGACGATCAGATGCGTGCCGCGGTAAAATATTTTGCCGAAAAAGAAGGCGTTAAAAAAATTGGTGTCCTGTATCAGGATGATGATTTTGGCAAAAATGTCCTTCTGGGTTGTGAAGAACAGGCAAAAGCCATGGGACTGCCTGACGTCATCAAAACCAACTTCAAGCGTGGCTCCAAGGATTTCTCTTCACAGATTGCAAAACTGAAATCTGGCGGTGCGGAACTTGTTTGTCTTGGTACAATCATCGGCGAGACAATCGGCAGCATGGCGACGGCCAAGAAAATCGGATACAATCCTAAATTTGTTGTAAGTTCTGCAGGCTATGTTCCTGAAAATATTACCCTGGCCAAGGGACTGACAGAAGGTCTGTACGGAACAAGCCAAACACCAATTCCTTACTATGATGATGCAACCCCTGAAGTAAAAGCCTGGATGGAAAATTACAAGGCTCGCTTTAACAAGGATGCGACTTTGCAATCTGTTGCCGGGTATGAAGCTGTTCGGATATTCGCCGTCGCGCTTGAAGGCGCTGGTAAAGATCTGACTGCTGAAAAAACAGCCACTGCAATGGAGCAAATCAAGGGTTTCCCATCAATGTTTGGCGGTGCAACTGTAAGCTTCAGTGAAAAAGATCATCTGGGTCCGGATAAGCGGAACAGTGCGATGCTTTTCAAGGTGGAAGGTCCCAAGTGGAAAAAGATCCAGGCCATCAGTTATTAATATATTTCTAATATAAATAAAAAAGCCCGGCAAGTTGTCGGGTTTTTTTATTTTAGTAATTTTCTAATTTAAAAAGAAGTGAAAAATAAAAATAGAAAAAAATACACTCTCTTATTTGTTGTGAAGGAAATAGTAACAATTTAATTTTAGTTTTCCCCAAGTTATTTCTTAATCATGTGGTGTAAAGGGGGATCGCGATGCAGGTCGCCAAGAAGTTCAAGTTTCCTTCCGGAAAGCGAAAAGACAAAAACAATAAAGAAGGGATCGCTGCGAAATCTCCGGTCCTCAGGGCGCTGGCAAAACTTGGGATCAGGGCCCGGCTCTATATGGCTTTCGGTATCGTCGCCATACTCACACTTGTTAGTGGTACCCTTGGTGTTTTCGAGTTTATCAGCCTTGGTAAAACACTGAACGAAATCACCGAAGAGAGTTTCTCCGCCTTTTCAGAGGCCCAGCAACTTTCCCAGAAAGCAACAGGTGTTATCGAGTCTGCACCATTGATTGCGGCAACGCGCACGGATGAAGCCCGCGAGAAACAGGTCAAAAATGCAAAGAATACTCTGGCTGATCTTGTTAAGGCGGTTGAAGGTGCAAAGAACCAGGACAATGAAGGCGATATCGAGCAGGCGCTTGCCAATCTTGAAATGCTCAGCTTCGTCCTTGATGATCTTTCAAATGCTGTTGCAAAAAGGGAAAAAGTCTCTGCGCAGTTGAAAAAGGATCTGGAAGAAGTCTCCAGACTTGAAAATGAAATCAAGGATATAGTGGGTCCTGTGATCAGTGCAGAAACTTCAACGCTCAGCATTAACTCGCAAATCCTGGGTGCTGAAGGGGATATCAACAAGGTGAAAGCCGGAATGCGCAAGCTGATTTCCCGGGACTTCCGCCTGATCCAGCGTTTGATCCAGTTTAAAGCTGATTCAAATGCTGTTGTCAGCTCCCTCTACCGTGCTGCCAATCAGCCAACAACAGAGGATGTTGAAAAACGAAGCGAGGAATTTTTCCTGACAGGAACGAAGCTGCGCTTTGTGGCTATGCTGCCCGACTTTAAAGAAAAGGAAGCCTTGAAAAAGGCGTCTGATCAACTGTTCCAGATCGGTAATCGCGATAACAGCATTTTTACCATGCGTAAAGATTATCTGAATGCGCTCGGCGAAATACGGGCGGCGGAAAATCAGGCGGCAACTCTTGCAACGGCTTTGGAATTTGTTGTTGAGGATTTGATTACTGCAACTGAAGAACAGTCTGATGCGGCGATCAAGGCTGCAAATGTCGATATTGAACGCAACAGTAATCTTCTGATTGGTATTGCTGCCCTGAGTGTTGTGATCGCGGTTCTGATCGCCTGGCTCTATGTTGGTCGCAGCCTTATGAAACGCATGAACCAGTTGGTTGTGGATATGCGCTCGATTGCTGGTGGCAATCTCGAGACCGAAGTCAAGGTTGTTGGCTCCGATGAAATTGCCGAGATGGGCAATGCACTGGTCGGCTTCAGGGATAACGCCCGCGAAGCAAATCAGATGAGAGAACAGGCAGAAAAAGAGCGTGAAAAACGTGAAGCTGATAAAGCCCGCGCCGAGCAGGAAGCGGCAGAAGCTGAAAAACGCTCTCTTGAGGAAAAAGAACGTCTGGCTCTGGAAGCAGAGGAAATCAAGCGCAACGAGATGAACCAGCTGGCCTCTGATTTTGAAGGAAGCGTACAGCATCTGGTTGAAAGCTTTGCAGCTGCAACCAATGAAATGAACCAGACCTCCAAAAGCATGTCCGAAACCGCAGATCAGACGAGTGAGCGTTCCCAGAATGTTGCGAGTGCGTCTGATCAGGCGAGCAGTAGCGTACATTCTGTGGCTTCTGCAACGGAAGAACTCTCCGCTTCTATTCAGGAAATCAGCCGTCAGGTTGGACAGGCTGCGGAAATTGCCGGTGAAGCGGTGTCCGAAGCGGAAAGAACCAACGTTATGGTCACCAGCCTGAACGAGGCAGCTGCGAAAATTGGTGATGTTGTCGGCCTGATTAATGAT
This sequence comes from Sneathiellales bacterium, assembly GCA_022360775.1. Taxonomy (GTDB): domain Bacteria; phylum Pseudomonadota; class Alphaproteobacteria; order Sneathiellales; family Sneathiellaceae; genus Sneathiella. Next base: position 3,587 of record JAKSCD010000199.1, read on the forward strand.
ATGGCCGGTCAGACGAACCTGCTTGCCCTTAACGCCACGATCGAGGCGGCCCGGGCAGGTGATGCGGGTAAAGGCTTCGCCGTTGTGGCCAGTGAAGTTAAAAGCCTGGCGACCCAGACAGCAAAAGCAACAGAGGAGATTTCAGGTCAGATAC
>JAKSCD010000251.1 GCA_022360775.1 Sneathiellales bacterium
GGGATGCACATAGAGGATATTTTCTGCATCATTGCTGACAAGCTTCACAGCATCGGCAGCCACCGCAGGCAGATCATCCACCACCTCAAACCGGATGGCGTCCGCTGCTATATTCCCATCCAGACTATCATGGGAAAGTACCACTTTATGCCCTTGGCCTGGGAGCAATACATACTCCCCAAGCGGCATCCAGGTAGAGGCATTATAGCGCTGATCATAATAAACGTCTGTCGCGCCGCGTACTTTCTAACCAAGACAACAAGACAGATACGTTTCTAAATGTCAGCCGACGAACTTAACAGGTTATAATACTCCATTTTCCTTTAATTCCAGCAGGTTCTAGCGATAACCGTCAAATTGAACCACCGCGCCTTCGCCAATCTATCTTTTAAATCAACTGACAAATGCTCCGCACAAAAGAAAGAACGCCCCACACAAGTGGAGCGTTCTGGTGTTCACCTGAAATTCTGGTATCAGATAAACCTCATCACCTGCCGGTATTTTTAATGCAACTGATACCGTAATCCAGTGTGATGATATAATCCTGACATTTAACGCGAGAGAAGTGACTTATGTCAGGGTTATTCCTTGGGAAGAGGTCCCAGCTTGACGCCTTCAGGATAGTATTTCCAGCCGTCCTTCACCTTGATTTTGTCGTCCCAGGGCAGTTTGTACTGACCCTTCGCCAGATCTTCCACCCAGGTGAGGTAATTCTCCCGCTCACCACCCGGTTTACCGACATAAGCGCGGCAACCGACATTATAGATATTGTTTTCAAGTGCCCAATTCTCGCGGGCTTTATCAACCAGTTTGGGGAACAATTCTGCTGTCACAATCTCCCAGGGATTCCGCTGGCCCTGCTGAATGACGTTGCCATCATAGTTACAGACAGTGCCCTCGCCAAAGTAATAGAAAACGCCGTCATAGCCGGCGAGATTGACAGAAATCGTATACATCAGATTTTGCCACGCATTTGTACGGTTCGTCCAGATCCACTGATCGTTCACCTGCGTTGAGTAACCGGAGATACGGATATAAACATTGGCCCCTTTATAGGCAGCTTCCCGGGCCAGTTCAGGGAACATCCCGTCGTGACAAATACAAACGGCAAGTTTTGATCCCTTTGGACCATCACAGACGGGCATACCATAATTACCCGGGGACCAGGGCTCAATCGGAACCCAGGGCTGCAATTTGCGGTAATGAAGAGCAATCCCGCCCTCGTCATTAATGATCAGGGCTGTGTTATAGGGTGGTTTTGAGGGATCTTCATTTTTTTCCATAATGGAAAAAACACCCCAGACCTTGTTTTCGATACAAGCCTGTTTGAAGCGATCCACTTCTGGACTCTCAACATCCAGAAGCATTTCATCATAGGTCCAGATCGATGTGTTCAAGCCTTGTGTCGAATATTCCGGAAATACAATCAGGTCCGCATCAGGATAGCCTGCTTTTGTACTCGCCAGAGCCTTACAGATCTGATCGACTTGAGTTTGGATATCTTCAGGACCAGAAATGACAGGAACCGGATATTGTATCATTGCAACGAGGAGGGCCTCGTCCCATGCGCTTACACTACCTGTACTACCCATAGCATTAAACTCCTTTTATTTGACGCCATAACAATAATTGATAATAAAAATATTATTTCTAAATCATAATTTTCGTAAATACGTCGAATGACGTATATTTATAATTTATTAGTGAGGAAAATTTATTTATTTTATTTTATTAATTATTTTTAAATTAGTATTTATATATTATTTCTTTATTTTTAATTATTTATATTCTGTAATACAATACATATAATAGACGCAGGGAGACCCTCACCTAATCTGCTAAAGCGTCATTAAACGAGGATCTATCAAGACATTTTCTAGACCGAGAGAAAATTTGCGATTTTGTTTTCATCTATATCCTGTCGCGTGGCCTCATGAACAATTTCGCCATTTTCAAGAACAAGAACGCGATCTGCTATATCAAGAGCAAAGCTGAGAACCTGCTCAGAGACGACAATACTCAATCCGCGTTCATCCCGAATACGTTTCAGGACACGGCCCATTTCTCGAATAATCGACGGTTGGATCCCTTCCGTCGGTTCATCTAGCAATAGGACTTTTGGCTCTGTAGCGAGCGCCCTTGCTATGGCCAATTGCTGTTGTTGACCACCAGACAAATTCCCCCCGCGACGGGATTTCATTTCCAATAAAACCGGGAAAAGTTCATAGAGATCTTCCGGCACCGATTTCTGATCAGTCGTTACCAAACCTGTTTCAATATTTTCCTGAACCGTCATGGACGGAAAAATCATGCGCCCCTGCGGAACATAGGCAAGGCCATTGATCACACGATCATGACTTTTCATATCGGTTAGCGTTGTCTCACCAAGAACAGCTTCCCCTTTGCTGGTCGGCACCATGCCCATCAGAGACTTCATGAGCGTCGTTTTGCCCATTCCATTTCGTCCCATAATGGCAACGATCTCTTTGGGGCTGACATCGAAGTCCAGCCCGTGAAGCACCTCACTTTGCCCATAAGAGACGTGATAATCAGATACAGCTAACATTGTTAAGTCTCCTGTTTTAGTGACCAAGATAAACCTCGACAACTTTCGGATCGTTCTGGACATGGTCCATGGACCCTTCGGAAAGCATCTTGCCCTGGTGAAGAACGGTAACGCGGTGCGCAATATTCTCGACAAATTTCATGTCATGCTCAATCACCAGAACCGAGCGACCCTTGATGATCCGCTGCAGTAATTCAGCCGTTTTCACCCTTTCTGAAACACTCATCCCGGCAACAGGCTCATCCAGCATCAAAAGATCAGGGTCCTGAATGAGCAACATACCGATCTCAAGCCATTGCTTCTGGCCATGACTGAGTAAGCCAGCAGGTTGCTGAAGGTGATTGGAGAGGAAAATTTCAGCAGCTATTTCCTCGACCCGGTCCATGACTTCCTTGTCGCGCTTAAACACCAGCGCACCAAAAACACCATGGCCTCGTGGGAAAGAAAGCTCGAGATTTTCAAAAACCGTCAGGTCTTCGTATATGGAGGGGTTCTGGAATTTACGCCCGACGCCGGCATGGACGATTTCGTTTTCCGCCATATCGGTCAGTTCTTTGTTACGGAATTTGATGGAACCGCTTGAAGCCGGGGTTTTACCGCAGATCAGATCCAGTACGGTCGTTTTTCCGGCACCGTTCGGGCCAATGATAACGCGGATTTCTTCCTCTTCCACGTAAAAGGAAAGATCGTCAACCGCCTTAAAGCCATCAAAAGAGACTGTCAGGCGATCAACAGTCAGAACAAAATCCTTTACTTCTGTGCGCATGCTACTCTCCTTCATTCTGCCGGTTGTTTATTGCCAACATGGAGACCTGTATCGGCTTCATCCCCGGCATCGATCCCATCGCCACCAGACAGGAATTTGGGAAGTCTTGGCTCAACATATGTTGTGTAAAGGCCCGCTAGACCGTTCGGAAAACCCATGACAACGGCAATGAACAACCCTCCCATGGCCAGCAACCAAAGCTCTGGAAACGCTTCTGAGAGAAGTGTTTTCGCCCAGTTGATGATGAGAGCCCCCCAGACAGCCCCAAGAATTGAAAGCCGCCCACCGACAGCGGTGAAGATCACCATTTCAATACTTGGGACAATTCCCACAAAGGAGGGGGACATAAAGCCGACCTGCAATGTGAACATCGCGCCGCCAATTGAGGCAAAAAAGGCGCCAAGACAGAATATGAAGATCTTGAAATTGGCAACGCTATAGCCGGAGAAACGAACACGATCTTCTTTTTCGCGCATCGCAACCAGCAAGCGGCCGAGCTTTGACTTACGAACATATTGCGCCGCAATCAGGACCAGAACCAACAGGAAGGCATTGACGAAATAAAGAGTATATTGCGCGCTTTCTGTCCGGATGTCCCACCCCAGGAGAGTGCGCAGGTCCGTTATACCATTAACCCCGCCTGTATATCCCTGTTGACCAATAATCAGGATGGTGAGGATTGCAGCAATCGCCTGCGTGATAATGGCAAAATACACACCTCCAACACGACGCTTGAACATTGCCATACCAAGAATAAAGGCGAATACTGTCGGGACAACCATGATGGCTATCAGTGCCAGAGGGAAAGAGTTAAACGGCTCCCAAAACCAGGGAAGTTCAGTGAGCTGGTTCCAGTCCATAAAATCGGGAATCCCGGGTGTAGACTGAATTTTCGTTGCCTCTGGCGTGGAGGCTTCCAGCTTCAGAAACATGGCCATGCAATATCCGCCAAGACCAAAGAAAACACCTTGGCCCAGACTAAGAATACCTCCCGCCCCCCAACAAAGGACAAGACCGACCGTCACAAAGGCGTAAGTGAGATATTTACCGACCAGGTTCA
>JAKSCD010000291.1 GCA_022360775.1 Sneathiellales bacterium
AGTTCGCAGGCATCTGTAGTACCATTTGCCTCAATGAGCGTAATTCCATTCTTTCTTGTTGGAATTGAGTTGACTTGCTCTCTAAGCTCACCAATACCACTACAACAAATGCAGCTACCACTTAGTGCATTAACTTGATCTGGTGGCAGCAAATTAAAAAATTGCTGCGCATCAAGATTTGCATTTTCATAATCATTTAGAATGATATTAGGTGACCACCCTTTATCTAAATAAATTCTAACAAGCTTTCTTAGTAGAGTTGTTTTCCCCACCCCAAGAAAACCAACAAGTACAATAATTGCTTCCATATGACCTCTTAATTACAAAATGTAAATTACTATTAAAGAATAATCTTGGAGAAAATGTTAATTAGGTTATGCATGATATTTAGACTTAAAATGCTTGATTATATCCGATAATGGGTATAAAAGTCATTTGCAGAGGATTTAGTCACTTCCCTCATGAACCTCTGCAAATCAGTGTTGCATTCTTGCGAGACATCCATGTCGTTCCTATTTCTTGTTGATTATTAAACATCGCCACCAAAATTTAAACAGGTATTGTGCTTAAGGATTTGTAAGATATTTCTTGGACTCATTAAATAATTTATCACTGCTGGTTTTTGGAACTAAGTGCTGGTATAGTGGCCTCGTTTTAAGCGGTATCAATAAAAAATAGCCAAGGAGTCATAAATGGAAATTTTAACGGTTGATTTTGAGGATCATGCCCTGCTAAACATTAATGGGGAACTTGTTAAACTTACCCCCTTCAAAGAAAGAGATCCCAATATTATTAAAGTTGGTGTTGATGCACCAAAATCTATGACAGTGAATCGTGAAGAAATTCACCTACAGCTTTTGAAAGACCAAGGCAAAACACGTTAAACAATAACTTAACTTGAATTGTAAGATTTTAAACCAAACTTGCATCACTTATGTTAGAATGCGCGACTTTTAGTGGTTTTGATAAAGAGAATAACAATAATGAACGAAACACTACACCAAAATCACTCTTTACAAGAAACGCTAACTAATCAAGTTGGTCAGTACTTACAAGAGATGAAAGAACAAGATATTACTGGCTTATATGACATGGTGCTTGAACAAGTTGAACAACCCTTGTTTCAAGCAACGATTGAACATTGCAAATATAATCAATCCAAAGCGGCTGAAGTCTTAGGACTAAGTCGTGGTACTCTAAGAACTAAGTTAAAAAAATATTTTGACGACAAATATTGTGGTACTAAAGACGAATGAGTACCGAACTAACTGACTTAGATAAGCAATTGATTAGCACTATTGATACTCAGGTTAAATTGCTTCTTGAAAAAGGAGCAGCTGACTCCACTATCATAAATACACTATTGGATTTTATCCCTGACGTGAAGTGCCTTTTAGGCAGCAATAATGATAAGCTACTTGAGTTACACTTCTTAGAGTATGTAAATTTTGCCTACTTTGCCAAGTTGATTGACTCGCTATGAATGAAGTTTTTCATGCCGCA
>JAKSCD010000140.1 GCA_022360775.1 Sneathiellales bacterium
ACGATCGAGGCGGCCCGGGCAGGTGATGCGGGTAAAGGCTTCGCCGTTGTGGCCAGTGAAGTTAAAAACCTGGCGACCCAGACAGCAAAAGCAACGGAGGAGATTTCAGGTCAGATACGGGCCGTGCAGGATGAAACCAACAACGCCGTTGGCGCTATCGGTAGCATCAGCACGACAATCAGCAGTATCAATGATATTGCAACCAGTATTGCCTCCGCCGTTGAAGAGCAGGGAGCGGCCACTGGTGAAATTAGCCGCAGTGTCCAGCAGGCTGCACAAAGCACCCAGGAAGTCTCTCATAATATTTCCTCTGTTAGCGAAGCAGCCGAGACCACAGGTCAATCCGCATCACAGGTGCAGGATGTGGCGGATGCTCTGTCCAATGAGGTCAGCCAGCTCGATAGTGAAGTGAAGAACTTCCTGGATCGTGTCCGCGCAGGCTAGAAAGTAACGGCCTTAAAAGAAAGCCCGGCTCATTGCCGGGCTTTTTATTGTGCGTGCCGCTGAAGCAAGTCAGCGATTGCTTCTATTGAAAAGAGTATCATGGCGTCCTCGATATCGATTTCCCCGGCATCTCAGATGTGAAGACGGTTCCTTCTCTACCAGATTTCAAAAGTGAGCTCGGGTTGGTTGCGATAGGTTTGCATACGGATCAAGGTTTGAACAAGCAAATCTCCTTTGTCGGAGGAGGAGGCAGTCCACTTTTTTGTTCATCTCGGAACTATCTCAAATCGTGCCGATGCGACCATTTCTCTGTCGCTCTTCCTTTAGCGAAATGCTGACAATCAGATCATGGCCGAAAAGAGTAATTAAAGGAAACAAGATTTTGCGCTTGACTGCTGGCCTGAATAGATCTGGTTGAACACAAAGCACAGGGCAGCCTTATCAAAACCTTTAAATAGCATTTATCCGCCTTCAGGAAAGAAGTTGAAATGATCAAGTAGCCCTTTGAAGAGTTTTGGATCTTTCCAGGGAATGTTTACAGGATTTTGTGTCAGATGGGGACTGTGCCTGTCCCTGAGATATTCGTCCGGAAAAAGAGCAACAGTCCGATCCCGTTTTGCGTGCTCGGGTTGCTCGGGAGCTGAAACACAGCCCTTTAACTGTCCGGAAAAAAGCTGAAGAAGAGGGGAGGCAAGTTCTTCGCTTGCCTGCAATCCGTGAGTGGGGCGTAAATTCACCTCAATAACTGAAGGTATGGTGCTTTCTTCCTGCTCGAACACATCAAGACCTCCCAGGCCGGAAAAACCGAGTTCTTTAACCAGGGCGGAAATCGGATCCATCCAGTCAGGCCTGTAAAGAGTTCTCAAAACAGTCGACGGTCCGCGTTCGGCAAATTTCTGAAGGGGATATAGAACATCATATCCAAGAAGTTTTCCCTCCCACGCTGCGAAATTGATGGTGAGTTCCTGACCGCTGGCCGGTTCCTGCATGATCATCGGATGTTCTTCGGTCGGGGGGATTGCAAGATCAATGAGTGACGTTATGCCATTTGAAAGATCCTCTTCGTTACTCGCGAAAATCACACCATTTCCGCCCGCTTCAAAGGACAGTTTGAAATAAGCGGGATAGGGGCAAGCTGACTGGATGGCCTGCACTTCCTGCCAACTGTTTATGCTCTTGTAATCCGGGACATGAAATCCGGATTTTCGAGCATGTTCAAGAAGGGTGGGTCTGGAATAATGTGTTTTTTCCGAAAGGAAACTTCTTTCCAGAACAGAAAGCAGGGTCAGTAAATTATCGGAAAGCGCCTCTTTTTTGCTCCGTAAAAGATCACGTGTAGAAAGAATGTTTTTCAGGAGATTTTCATCGTTCGTCAAAAGATAGTCCGCCCCCGTCCGATTGACTGCAAAAGACAGGAGAGTACCCAGATCACCAAGGGTTTGGGGCAGTTTATCTTCCGGGACTTTTATTGAATTCACGGCGGTTCCGCACTGAGACAGGATCCGGTTCTCAGGCGCCAGAATAGAACAGGAAATACCATATTCCCTGAAAAGGGCGGGAAGACGTGCCAGGCTGTAATTGTTTTGAAAATCAACAAACAAGAGATGGGCCAATATGCTTCTGCCTCCATGATGAAAACCTGACTATAGGATATCCCATTATCAGGGTTAAAATTATCCTTAATAACTTCCCTGAGTTCGAGAAAATAATTAAGTGGGGGAGGAGCTAAAAAATAAATTGTATTTATAATTATTTTTACTATTATAACGCTTGCGCATAATTCTAATATAGTTGTGGTTTTGTTTGTATAGGATATAAGCTCAGACGATTGAAAAAGATTTAAGATTATAAATTTATGAGAGAAAGCGTCGATTATTTAGTTTCTTCAATTCACCAGATGGACCGCCAGGGATCTGCAATGGTCCAGTTTCTGGAATTTCTGGAATTTGCTTTAGGGCCGGAAGATTTGAATATTTTCCGAAATGACCTTTGCCCGGACTGGTATTTTCACTTGATCGGAATTGAACAGTCTCGCCCTTTGAAATTTCTTATTGAAGATTTTGACCAGCGCTCTTTGATTCTGGATACCCACTCAGTTAATACGGGTACGTCCTTAAAAGATGTATTGGAAAAACAAAACCTGAACGGCATTTCTGATGTTTGCGAATGGGTTTTCACGAAAGCCCGGCCAAGACTTTCAATAGAACGTATCCGCAAAATTCCGGTGCGCACCTTTATGCGCTATATTGTCCCTGTGAAAAACTGCCACGGTCATTCCTGTCTTTTGATTGCCATCCGCTATCATGAAGTTCAGGGGAAAAAGATCGAAAAACAGGAAATGCTGTATCAGCATTTTGTTCCCGAAATGATGAATTGTAATTCATTTTTGTAAATTCTCTCATTACGGAGTTGACGGCAATCCGTAATCAGTATTACGCTTTGAGTATTAGGATGTAGGGGGTGTGGTGCGTAATTCAGTAGAGTATATACCGTCATCTATGAAGCAAATAGACAGTCAGGGCGACGCGTTGATGCGGTATATTGCCTTTAAAGGGCATGTCTTGAGTGAAGAAGATCTCTTTCTCCTTCAGAATTTCATCTGTCCAGACTGGCTCATTCATACAATGCTGACCGATGCTGAAAATCCGGAGCATTATGTTATGGATCGGTATGATGAGCGATGCCTCTATGATAACAGGCGGGATATGACCGGTCTGCGAATGAACGAATTTGAACCGGACTATATCTGCACAAGTTTGCCGCGTTATTTGCGAGCAAAAACCGAGAAAAGAATTATTCTCACCCACGACACGGTTCTAACACGTCCTTCCAGAAGCTATCTTCGATTTATATTTCCCTATCTCAGCACAGACGGTGAGGAAAAACTCCTGCTAAGCTGCCGATACACTTCTATTCAGGAAGATGTAGAAGATCTGGACGACCTGAGGCTCCTGACCGCCAAAATCGCTTGAGTGTTTTGGTCGGGGCGAGAGGATTCGAACCTCCGACCCCATCGTCCCGAACGATGTGCGCTACCAGACTGCGCCACGCCCCGACCGGTATGCCTTTATCGCAAGGCATTAGATAATCTGTCTTAATACGCACGCTCAATGGCGAAATCCACCGCTGCGATGAGTGCTTCTTTCTCGGCGCTTTCAGGGAAAAGGGCAAGGGCCTTTTTCGCCTTCGCGCCATACGCCTTTGCTGCATCAAATGTTGCGCCCAGCGTCTGATGCTTCTGGATAAGCTGAAGAGCTGTGTCAAGGTCACCCTCCTGTTGCTGATCTTCTACAACACGGGTCCAGAAGTTTTGCTCTTCAGCGTTGCCTTTCTGAAAGGCAAGCAGCAGCGGCAGGGTGACTTTTCCTTCGCGGAAATCATCGCCCACGGCTTTCCCCAGCGCCTGTTGTTCCGCAGAATAATCAAGGGCATCATCAATAAGCTGAAAGGCAATGCCCAGATTCTGACCATAATCAGCAAGGGCGGTGCATTCATCGGCCGGGCGATCAGCAACCACAGCCCCCACTTCACAGGCGGCCGCAAAAAGAGCCGCTGTCTTGGCTGCGATAACCTCCATATAGCTTTCTTCAGTGGTGTTGATATCGCCTACATTCATCAGCTGCAGGACTTCCCCTTCGGCGATCACAGCAGACGCCGTTGAAAGAATGCGCAGCACATCAAGGGAGCCATCCTCAACCATCAACTGAAAAGACCGGCTGAAGAGAAAATCGCCAACCAGGACACTCGCCTGGTTTCCCCATAGGACATTCGCTGTTTCATTGCCGCGGCGAAGATCACTTTCATCCACCACATCGTCATGAAGAAGTGTCGCCGTATGAATAAACTCGACGCAGGCAGCCAGCTTCTGGGCGCGGTTCCCGTCATAGCCGCAAAGCTTTGCAGAGCCCAGTGTCAGAACCGGACGCAGACGCTTGCCACCGGCTGCAATAAGATGGCGGGCAAGGGTCGGGATAAGTTCAACATCGCTATGCATGCGATCGAGAATAATCCTGTTGGTTTCATCCAGATCCTGTTTAACAAGATCCATCAGGGGCTGAAGAGATGCCTTTACCGCTACTGGCTCGTTCTCTTTCAATTCAACTGTTACTGACAAGGTCGCCTCATATGCAAGTCGCTTGCGCGCGCGAAAAACCGTCGTGAGCATAGCTTAAGTTATTTTACGGTCAAGTCACAGCACAAAGCCTTGGTTTCTCATGAAAATGTGATTAGTCTCCTGCACCAACAAATGGTGCTGACTTCAGAAAGGTAAAGAGTGGTTGAGCTCCTCCGTTTAAATGATCCCGTTCTGATTTCCTATATCCTGTCCGTTCTGGAGGATGAGGGTATTCCGGCTGTTGTCCTGGATGAGCATACGTCTATTCTGGAAGGCAGTATCGGCGCAATCCAGAGACGGGTAATGGTTGCACGAGAAGATCTGCATATGGCAAAACGTATCGTTGAGGATGTTGCCCCGGGAGAACTTCGTGACAATGATTGAAACGGCACCAGACTGCACCGAGGATGGATTTCTGGGAGGGCGGCTTTGCATTCGTCAGCCTCAGAAAGGGTTTCGTGCAGGCTCAGATGCCGTGCTTCTGGCAGCGTCGGTCCAGGCAGATGCGGGAGATACCCTGCTTGATGTCGGATGCGGTGTCGGCACCGCCGCACTTTGTGCTGCCAGCCGGATTTCTTTTCAGGAGGTCGCTGGCATAGAATTCCAGGAGAATCTGGTGGAGCTGGCCAAGGCGAATGTCACCTTGAACAAGGGCAGGGTGCAGGAACTGGCTCCTGTTCGTATTCTTAAGGCCGATATAACGAAAAAGAAAGATTTTGACGCCTATACAGGGATCGGCGATCGGCGATTTCTGGAAACGGGATTTGATCATGTCATTTCAAATCCGCCTTTCTATGAGGAAGGCCGGGCGCAATGTTCGCCAAGTAATATCAAGACAAAAGCTCATATTGAAGGAGAGGCTTCCCTGGATGTCTGGATACGGTTTTGTGCAGCCCGGGTGAAACCCAAGGGGACGCTGACCCTGATCCACAGATCCGATCGTCTGCCTGAGATTCTAGCAAAGATGAACCAGCTATGCGGAAACTTATGTGTTATTCCACTCTGGCCCAATGCGAAAGCCGCAGCAAAAAGGGTCCTTATACAGGGGGTCAAATCGGCAAACGGGCCGACACAACTGCATCCGGGAATTGTCTTGCATGAACTGGATGGAACACCAACCGCTAACGCTGAAAAAATACTGAGACAGGGCGACAGCCTTTTTGACATACTCAATTAGGACTTGCACCTAGGACAAGGGTAACTAACTTAAGCTCATGAAAATATCTGCTCTTATTGATAAAACACCTTTAAAGAAGTTCCGCAAAAAGAAATCTGTTGTTGCAGTTATCCCTTTGCATGGGGTGATTGCCTCCGGCGGCGGGAAACTACGCGGTGAGCAGCTCAACCTCACAGGGCTTGCAGAAATCATCCATGATGCCTTCGAGACGAAAAATCTGGTAGCCATTGCCCTTGCAGTGAATTCACCGGGGGGATCACCCGTACAATCCTCGCTTATTGCAGCGCGCATTCGCCAACTGGCAGATGAAAAGGAAATTCCTGTTTATGCCTTTGCAGAAGATGTCATGGCATCAGGCGGATACTGGCTTGGACTGTGCGCTGACGAGATTTATGCCGATGCCAATTCAGTTGTCGGCTCTATCGGGGTTATTTCCGCTGGTTTCGGCTTTACCGGCCTGATGGAAAAAGTGGGTGTCGACCGAAGGATGTATTCTGCCGGCGAAAATAAAGCCAAACTGGATCCGTTCAGTCCGGAAAAAGACTCTGATGTAGAATGGCTGAAAAAACTGCAAACAGAAATTCACGAGAATTTCAAAGCCTATGTAAAAGACCGTCGGGGCGATCGTTTGAAAAAACGCAAAGACAAGGAACTCTTTTCAGGAGATGTCTGGACCGGAACAAAAGCCGTTGAGCTTGGGCTTATTGATGGTCTTTCCGATATGCGATCCTTCATGCGGAGAAAATATGGGGAGAAGGTTCAGTTTGAACTTCTTGAAGGGCGTAAAAGCTGGATACAAAGAACATTGGGGCTGGGGGCACAGTCCGTGACTTCCCAGGCGATCGGGGATATGATTTCCTCTGTCAAAAACGAAGCCCACTGGAATCGTTTTGGCTTTTGATTCGCATCTGATTCGGTAAAGGGTGACCTGTCATGTTCTCTCCAATCAAAATAATCCTGCTGGTTCTGGTGATCGGTGCAGTTTATATCATCGCGAGAAAACTGGGTTTTTTGGGTGGCGAGGGCGGTCAATCCTCTCAATCCGGTGAAAAAATAAAGAAAGACAGGGAAAAAACCACCGATCTGGTGAAATGCGATAAATGCGATACCTATGTCACCCCTGAAAAATTTCATCGTTGCGAAAAATCAAAATAACCGGATCAGCTTTGCTCTGTTGACCGGCCTAACTGTGACGATTATGTTGCGGCGCACCTAGTTAAATAAGAATTTGGTCTGTGTTATGGCGGATACCAAGGCCTCAGCGCCTTCCTTCCAGGATTTGATCCTGACTTTACAGCATTTCTGGGCGGAGCAGGGATGTGTCATTCTTCAGCCTTACGATATGGAAGTGGGGGCCGGGACGTTTCATCCTGCAACAACCCTTCGCTCCCTGGGGCCTGAACCGTGGAAAGCGGCGTATGTCCAGCCTTCTCGCCGACCGACTGATGGACGCTTCGGTGAAAACCCGAACCGCGTGCAGCATTATTACCAGTTCCAGGTCGTCCTGAAGCCTTCCCCGGATAATATTCAGGAGCTTTACCTGCAAAGCCTGTATGCACTGGGTATTGACCCGAAGAACCACGATATCCGCTTCGTTGAGGATGACTGGGAAAGCCCGACCCTGGGAGCCTGGGGGCTCGGCTGGGAAGTCTGGTGTGATGGCATGGAAGTCAGCCAGTTTACCTATTTCCAGCAGGTTGGCGGATTTGACTGTAGCCCGGTCACCGGTGAATTGACCTATGGTCTGGAACGCCTCGCCATGTATGTGCAGGGGGTGGACCACATTATGGATCTGCGCTGGAATAACGAAGGGGTTACATATGGTGACGTCTTCTTGCAGAACGAGCAGGAGTTTTCCGCCTATAATTTTGATCATGCAGATGTTGAAATCCTGTTTCAGCATTTTAAGGATGCGGAAAAACAATGTCAGGATATTCTGGCTGCAGGACTGGTGCTGCCTGCCTATGACCAATGCATGAAAGCCAGCCATCTTTTTAATCTCCTGGATGCGCGCGGTGTCATTAGTGTAACCGAAAGGGCGGCTTATATTGGCCGGGTTCGGGCTCTCGCCAAAGGATGTGCGGAGCAATGGCTGAAAAATCGCGGACATCTGGATCAGGAGGCTTAAGACATGGCCGAGTTGCTTTTTGAACTCTTCAGTGAAGAAATCCCTGCTCGTATGCAGGTGAAAGCTGCTGATGATCTTGCCCGTCTTGTCTCAGCCGGATTGAAAGAGGCTGGCCTGGAATTCGTCGGCGTCAAACCCTATTCAACACCGCGCCGCCTGACCCTTCATGTGACAGGATTGCCGCTTGCACAGCCGGATAAATCTGAAGAACGCCGGGGTCCCAGGGTAGGGGCGCCTGAAAAAGCGCTGGAAGGTTTTCTTCGCTCAACCGGTTTGTCACAGGATCAACTGGAGGAGCGGGAGACGCCAAAAGGCGCTTTCTATTATGCGGTGATCGAGACAAAGGGCGGCAAGACGGCGGATGTCTTGCAGAAAATTCTGCCCGCAGCTGTCTCGCAGCTTCCCTGGCCAAAACCCATGCGTTGGGGCGATTATAAAGCCCGCTGGGTACGCCCGCTTCACTCAATCCTGTGTCTACTGGAGGGCGAAGTTGTTCCTGTGGAATGGGAAGGACATGTGGCGTCCAGTTCGACTCGCGGTCATCGCTTTATGGCACCGGACAGTTTTGACGTTTCAGGATTTGAAGACTATCGGGCGAAACTGAAATCCGCTTTTGTTGTGCTTGATGAAGCGGAGCGCCGGGACCTGATTGCCAGGGATACCGAGCGGCTTGCGACGGCTGAAGGACTGGGCGTTATCGAAGATAAAGCCCTTCTTGCGGAAGTTGCAGGCCTGGTGGAATGGCCGGAAAGTCTGATCGGGGCGATTGATCCAAAGTTTATGGATGTCCCGCAGGAAGCCTTGATCTCAGCGATGCGCAGCCATCAGAAATATTTCTCGCTTGCCGGAAATGACGGGAAAATGGCCCCGCGCTTTATCACTGTTTCCAATCTACGGGCTGAAGATGGCGGCAAGAAAATTACCGCAGGGAACGAACGGGTTTTAAGTGCCCGCCTCTCCGATGCCAAATTCTTCTGGGATCAGGATCGCAAGGAAACGCTGGCAAGCCGTGTGGATACCCTTGAAAATGTTGTCTTCCATGCGAAGCTTGGAACAGTACGGCAAAAAGTTGCACGTATTGAAGCGCTTTGCGCGGAAATAGCCCCTTATGTCAGTGGGGCCAATGCGGAAGACTGCCAGCGCGCCGCGCGTCTTTGTAAAGCCGATCTGACCACTGAGATGGTGGGCGAATTTGCGGATCTTCAAGGGCTGATGGGGCGCTATTACGCAACCCATGACGGTGAAAAAGCGGAAGTTGCGAAAGCGATTGAAGAACATTATTCGCCTCTTGGGCCTGGTGATGCCTGTCCCTCCGATGCAACAAGTGTTGTCGTCGCGCTCGCCGATAAGATCGATACACTGGTTGGCTTTTTCGCCATGGATGAGAAGCCGACGGGATCAAAGGATCCATACGCGCTTCGCCGTGCGGCACTGGGGGTTATCAGGCTGATCCTTGAAAATGGCCTGCGTTTGCCGTTGGTCAAAATCTTTGAAGCGGCTGACGCGCTTCAGATTATTGACGATAAACTCAAAGCCGAAGAGCTTCTGGATTTCTTTGCGGACCGTTTGAAAGTCCATTTAAAGGAACAGAATGTGCGCCATGATTATGTGGCCGCTGTTTTTGCTCTTGGCGGAACGAGCGATCTGGTGCGTCTGATGGCGCAAGTGTCGGCACTTTCCGATTTTCTTGATACAGAAGACGGGGCAAACCTGCTGACCGCCTATCGCCGGGCTGCCAATATTCTTCGTATTGAAGAAAAGAAAGATGGCGTTCAGTATGACCAGGCGGCTGATGGTGCCTTGCTTCAGGAACAGGCGGAAAAAGATCTGTTCGGACGGATCGAAGAGGTTTCCGGAATGCTGAGTACCGCGCTTGGCGCGGACGAATTTGTTGTGGCTGCGAAAGCAGCCGCGACGCTTCGCAAGCCGGTCGATGCCTTCTTCGATGAGGTCATCGTGAATTCAGAAGAGACGGCAGTTCGTGCGAACCGTCTCCGGTTACTGTCAGGGATCCGCAATGCGCTGGATCAACTGGCTGATTTTTCAAAAATTGAAGGCTAGCAGTTAGGGATTAAGTCTTCTCCTTCTTAAGACGAAGAGTGATGGAAAAATGACGAAATGGGTTTATTCCTTCGGGGACGGAACAGCAGACGGCACAGCAGAAATGCGCAATCTGTTGGGGGGCAAGGGAGCCAATCTTGCAGAAATGAGCAATCTGGGCCTCCCGGTTCCCTCCGGCTTTACCATCTCTACCGATGTCTGCACCGAATATTATAAAAATGACCGAAACTATCCTTCTGATCTGCAAGAGCAGGTGAACGCGGCCATCGAAAAAATCGAAAATTCCGTTGGCGGCAGGTTTGGAGATAAGGAACAGCCCTTGCTGGTTTCGGTTCGTTCCGGCGCGCGGGCTTCCATGCCAGGTATGATGGATACGGTTCTCAATCTTGGCCTTAATGATGAAACAGTGGAAGGGCTGGCAGCCCAGTCCGGCGATCGCCGTTTTGCCTATGACAGCTATCGCCGTTTCATCCAGATGTATTCAGATGTGGTGCTGGAAGTTGAGCATCATCATTTTGAAGAGCTTCTGGAAATCCTGAAAGAGGAAAACGGATATCTGCTGGATACGGACCTCACCGCAGCTGACTGGGAAAATCTTGTCGGCCAGTATAAAGCCAAGGTCGAGGAAGAACTGGGACGTCCGTTCCCGCAAACAGTACAGGACCAGCTCTGGGGGGCGATCAGCGCCGTGTTTGGTTCCTGGATGAACCAGCGAGCCATTACCTATCGCAAACTCCACGACATTCCCGCTGAATGGGGAACCGCCGTCAATGTCCAGGCCATGGTCTTTGGCAATATGGGTGATGACAGTGCAACAGGTGTGGCTTTCACACGTGATCCGTCAACCGGTGAAAAACTGTTTTATGGTGAGTTCCTTGTTAATGCGCAGGGTGAAGATGTTGTGGCCGGTATCCGCACGCCGCAAAACCTGACCAAACAGGCGCGGGAAGAAGCAGGCTCAAACGATCCTTCCATGGAAGAACTGTTCCCGAAAGTCTACGCTCAGCTTGTGGATGTCTATAAGAAACTCGAAGCCCATTACCGGGACATGCAGGATATCGAATTTACTGTTCAGCAAGGCAAGCTCTGGATGTTGCAGACCCGTTCAGGCAAGCGTACAGCGAAAGCCGCCTTGCAGATCGCTATCGATATGGTCGAAGAGGATCTGATTAACAAGGAAGAAGCTGTCAAGCGGATTGAACCTTCCTCTCTTGATCAGCTTCTACATCCGACGCTGGATCCGAAAGCGGAGAAAAATGTCATTGCACGCGGCCTTCCCGCAAGCCCGGGTGCAGCCTCTGGCGAGATTGTCTTTAACAGTGATGAAGCCGAAAAACTTGCTGGTGAAGGCAAGGCCGTCATTCTGGTCCGGGTTGAAACAAGCCCGGAAGATATTCATGGCATGCATGCAGCGAAGGGTATTCTGACCAGCCGCGGCGGTATGACGTCCCATGCGGCTGTTGTGGCACGTGGCATGGGACGTGCCTGCGTCTCCGGCGCGGGCTCCCTTAATATCGATTATCAGGATGAGACCCTGTCTGTTCTCGGGGAAACCTACAAGAAAGGCGATATCATCACGATTGACGGCGGCACCGGTGAGGTGATGCTGGGATCTGTGGATATGATCCTGCCGGAACTGTCCGGTACATTTGGTGTCCTGATGGGCTGGGCCGATGAAATCCGACGTATGAAGGTACGTACAAATGCAGAAACGCCACTGGATGCGGAAACCGCCCGGAAATTTGGTGCGGAAGGGATCGGGCTTTGCCGTACAGAACATATGTTCTTCGATGCAGACCGGATTGTGGCTGTTCGCCAGATGATCCTGGCTGAAAGTCTGGAAGAACGCGAAGAAGCGCTTTCCAAACTGCTTCCGGTACAGCGGGCCGATTTCGTGGATCTGTTCCGTATCATGGCTGGCTTGCCGGTCACGGTTCGGCTGCTTGATCCGCCACTTCATGAATTCCTGCCAAAAACAGACGAGGAAATTGACGAGCTGGCGGCGGCCCTTGGTGCAGATGCCAAAAAACTCCGCCACCGTGCCCTTCAGCTTCATGAGTTCAATCCGATGCTGGGGCATCGCGGATGTCGTCTTGGTATTTCCTATCCGGAAA
>JAKSCD010000221.1 GCA_022360775.1 Sneathiellales bacterium
CTTGATTGGTGCTTTTTCAGGCTCAACAGTGATAATCAAATTAGTGTCAACAGGCCCTAGAGAAGTCTTAAGCGTTTATTGATCAATTTTATAGTGTAATACCGTGTTGTCTCGTTGGGTGGTCGGTTTTTATGTCAATAGCTAAATGCAAAATGTTATGAGTAAATTTAGTGATAAAACGATAATCGACTCCTGGCAAAAGAATGCCACAGCCTGGACAGTGGCTGTCCGCGATAACCAAATAGAGACGAGGACTCAGGTTACGAATCAAGCGATAGTGGATGCTGTGATATCCGTGGGCCCTAAAACTGTATTGGATATCGGTTGTGGTGAAGGGTGGCTTGCCAGAGAACTCTGTTCGCGAAACATAAGCGTTGTGGGTCTGGATGTGGTGCCTGAATTGATTGCACGGGCACACGAGTCTTGCTCTGGCCAATTTCAGGTGATGTCATATGAGCAGATTGCTGAGGGGGGAGTAAAAGGGACATTTGATGTCGTGGTGTGTAACTTTTCGCTGCTTGGCAAAGAGTCTGTCGAAGGTATCTTCAAGGTAGTTCCAACGCTGCTCAATCAGAACGGTTATTTTATTGTTCAAACAGTGCATCCTGCTTTTAGCTGCGAAGGGCATGTGTATAAAGACGGATGGAGAGAAGGATCGTGGCAAGGGTTCAGCAGTGATTTTACTGACCCGGCACCCTGGTATTTCAGAACCATAGAGTCATGGTTAGCGCTTTTTCGACAAAATGGCCTGGAATTGGTTGAGATGCGAGAGCCGGTACATACGAAAACAGGTGAAGCTGCCTCTTTGATCATGATGGGTTGCAGGTCAGTGAGAACATGACGCTTGATAAAAACGACTATTTTGATCAAGTCTTTACTGATTTGAATCTGGCAAGTGAAGTCATTTTGGGTAAAGAGTTTGATGATTGCACATTTGAATCGTGTGATTTTAGTGGAACAATTTTTAGACGATGTAAATTTTCTGATTGCAGATTTCTAAAATGTAATCTCAGTGTTATAGATATTGATAATAGTCAATACACTAATGTCTTGTTTGAGGATTGCAAAATCATTGGTGTGGACTGGACAAAGGGAAACTGGCCCGGACTCCCCTTGGGCTATCCATTTGGATTCA
>JAKSCD010000358.1 GCA_022360775.1 Sneathiellales bacterium
GTAGGGGACAAGACCTTCACTCTTCTTCAGGCACCGCCAATGGATCTTGGCGCGGGTATTCTGTTTGAGATCTGGTACGCCTGATCCCTTCATCAATCACTATATATAAAAGGACTGGAGCATGAGTTACCAGAAAATCCAGGCTGCGCTGGATACGCATTTGCAAGCATATTCCGGCGCTGATCTGATCTTCCCCTCAACCCTTTACATGCCCCGTCACGGGCGGGAATTTGTCGCGGCGGAGTTCATTCCCGGCACTGTTAAAACTGTCTTCCTGGGTGCGGAAAGCGAAAAGGAGCATCGGGGGCTCTATAAACTCTGGGTTCGTTCTCCCAGTTTTCAATCCGCCTTACGGCTGGTGGATCAGTTGCGCGCCCATTTTCTGCCAGGACAGAGCCTGATTTTTGACGGTTTGAAGGTTTTTACCGAAACATCGGAAGTTGAAAAAGGAAAAGGCAGTTTGAAATTCACCAATTTTCCGCTGGTCA
The DNA here is from genome assembly GCA_022360775.1 of Sneathiellales bacterium. Taxonomy (GTDB): domain Bacteria; phylum Pseudomonadota; class Alphaproteobacteria; order Sneathiellales; family Sneathiellaceae; genus Sneathiella. The sequence continues at coordinate 489 of JAKSCD010000358.1, forward strand.
TTCAGTGGCGCAGCTACTTCAAGGAGGCCTAGATGAGTTTTGCAATGCAGTCCCGTCACCATCTTTCCTACGGGGTGGAGGAAAGCTTTGGAACCCTTCCTCAGCCGGCCAGTTTTAGGACTGTTCGTCATACGGGGTGTGATTTGAAGCTGAGCCGCCGGACAATCGACAGCGATGAAATCCGCAGTGACCGGCATTTTGCTCATGTCCTGCAGGCGGAACAGCAGGTAAGTGGGGATCTTGATTTTGAACTGAGCTATGGAGCCTATGATGACTTCCTTGCCGCCTCCCTGATGGGGACGTGGCAGTCAGATATCCTGGTAACCGGCACGCATGAGACCAGCTTTACCTTTCAACAGCATTTTCAGGATATCGATCTTTATCAGTCCTGTTCGGCCTGCCGGATTGATGAATGGGAACTTGTGGCTCAGCCTGGCCGAATGATCACGGGGCGCTTCGGTATCAAGGGCAGAAGTCTGAAAAATGAAGCGGACAGTCTGGATGAGACGATTGAAGCATCGGCATCCTTTGCACCGATGGATAGTTTCCTGGGAAGTGTGCGGGAAGGCGGCGATCTATTGGCGATTGCAGCGGGGCTGGATTTGAAGCTGGAAAACGGGATTGATCCGGTCTTTGCCCTGGGTGCGGAAAACAGCCTTGCCATGACAAGCGGCCGATCCCGATTAAGCGGTGAATTAACCGCCTATTTTGAAAATGGTGCCTTGTTAGAGAAATTCCTGAATAAAAGTTTCAGTAGTCTCGAACTGACCTTGTCGGGAGAGGGAGGGAGCTACCATTTTCATTTGCCGAATATCATTTATACCGGCGCAGATCTTCCTGTGCGGGATGAAAAGGAAATCATCCTGAGCCTGCCCTTCAGGGCACTTTATGATGAAACCGAAGGCACAAATATCAAAATTACCCGCATCGCTTCCTAAAGAATTTCAAGGAGATATTCTCATGACATCAATGCTTGATCTTGCTGATCTCGATCTTGCCCCTGTTGCGGAAAAGGGGGCGGTGCTCACATTAAGGAACCCGGTCAGTGGAACGGAGTTGCAAACCCTCATCTGGTTACAGGGCATGGACGCACCGGCTTATCAGAAAAAGCTTCGCGATCAGATAGACGCACAGATTTCAGAAGGAAAAGCCGATCTTTCTGCTGCAGAACTGGAAGAGCGGCTGGTGGACAGGCTTGCTGTGGTCACCATGCGGTGGGAGCAGGTCTTCTACAAGGGAGAGACACTCCCTTGCGATTTTCAAAATGCGAGAAAGCTCTACCGGGAGCAGCACTGGATACGGGAGCAGGTTCAGCAGTTTGTTGAGGACAGATCCCGTTTTTTGTCCGAATGACCCGATGCCTTCTGGACTTTGCGACTTCTGTTTTCGAACAGGTTGAAGTTGTTAATCGGCATGGGGTCACCCGCGAGAAGATCCTGAAATTCATCAGGCAAGGTGAGGAAGAAAAAACAGGCAAGACATTGCCATTCCTTCTTCAGCCTCTTTGGGAGAAATTCGTCTTTATTGAAAATGAGTTCGGCAGAATGCGGGATTTTCCGCCCCTGCCGGTCTGGGCGAGGGCGATCGAACAGGCGACAGGAGTGGTGTTATGTCCCTGGGAGATACAGCTGCTGGGCATTCTGGTCCGGCATTGGAGACATTTAATTGCAAGCAGTAAAAGCGGCGAGAGCCGCTTTTTTGTTGGGGGAACTCATGAAAGAGGATTTGGCTACCTTTAGCGCAACGACGCCTCGGCAGGTTGTATCTTTACAAAAAGGGCTGGACGCTCTTCATGCGTCTGCCCTTAGGACCGAGAAAGCATTTATCCGCCTTTCTTCAAGGCCTGTCTTAAATCAGACGTTGTCGGATACAAAAAACGCAGAAGGACTTTTTGATCAGCTGCTTTTGAAATCCGATCAGCTGGGAAAGCGACTTGGAACCATTTTTGGAAAAGCTTTCGATCAGTTTGTTTTTGGCGGCAAAGAAGCAGGGGATATCGTTAAAAGCCTTGAAAAGGACCTGGTGAAACTGGGAAACAGCACTTTTTCGAGCAGTTCCACTTCTCTCTTCCAGGCCTCAAAAACGGCTTTCCCTGATTTTGGGAGCAGCTTGCTCGCCTCGTTATTTCCGGGATTTGCCAATGGGGGCAGTTTTCAGGTGGGCGGGGCCGCAGGCCGGGATCAAAATCTGATGGCCATGCGGGTTTCCCGCGGTGAAAGGGTCAGTATCGAAAGGCCGTCGGAACAGCAGGCAATCCCCGAACAGAGAGTGGGATCGAACGTAAAGCTTTCTTTCAATATCACCACACCGGATGCGGACAGTTTCCGAAAGAGCCAATCGCAAATTCAGACAGAAGCCTACCGGACTGTCCGACGCCTTTATAACCGAAATGGATAAATTATGTCGTTTCACGAAATCAGATTTCCAACCCGTATTTCCTATGGGGCAGTGGGGGGACCGCGTTTTTCAACAACCGTACAGGTGCTGAATTCCGGTTTTGAGCAACGCAATATGAACTGGGCCCAGGCGCGGCGCGAATATTCGGCGGATATCAGCCCCAGCCGGGGAGAGGAGTGGGAAGAACTGCTTGCATTTTTTCATGCAAGGCGAGGGCGCGCCTACGGTTTTCGCCTCAAGGACTTTTCCGATTTTCAGTTATCCGCTGGAGAAATCGGCGAAGGGGATGGAATTCAAACAGACTTCCAGATTGTAAAAATCTATCAGGACGCGGAAAAAATCGCCCCGTCTTATGTGCGATCCCTTACCAAAATCGTCTCGGGATCCGTGACCGTGTTTCTGGATGCTGTCGCGCAATTTGGTAACTGGTCAGTTGAAGAGACAACCGGCATCGTGACGTTTACGTCGCCACCGGCAGCTGGCCAGAAGGTAACGGTCAATTGTGAATTTGACGTGCCGGTTCGTTTCGATAGTGACCTGATGGAAGCTGCTATTCCGGGCCCGGATATCCATCACTGGCAAAGTGTCAAACTGGTGGAGGTCCGTCAATGAAGCCACTTTCAACCGCCTTGAAATCTCATTTGGAACAGGAAGTTACCTCACTTTGTTCTTGCTGGAAAATAACACGCCGGGATGGAGAGATCTTTGCCTTTACTGATCATGATCTGGATCTTGTGGTGGAAGGGGATCTTTATCTTGCGAGCGAGGGATATGATCGCTCAGCCCTTAAGGGAAGTGCGGGTCTGGATACGGATCATATGACTCTATTAGGGCTGCTGAGTGATGAAGCGCTTTCTGAAAGGGACTTGCGTGCGGGCCTGTTTGATTTTGCTGAAATTCGGTTTTTCCTGGTGAACTGGCAGGATCTATCGCAAGGCGTCCTGCCGCTTCGGCTGGGCTGGCTCGGAGAGGTGACCTGGCGTGATGATCATTTTGAAGCGGAGCTGCGCGGGTTAAGTAACGCCTTTAAAACTCATATAGGCGCTGTTTATACCCCTGAATGCCAGGCGGATCTTGGGGATGATGAGTGCGGTATTGATCTGACTGCCCACCAGATAACTGACGAGGTGGTGTCTGTGAGAGGGAGCCGAATTTTCACGCTGCTTGATTGCGAGAAAGAAGATGCTGAGCTTGCAGGGGGCGTCGTTCAGTTTCTGGATGGCGAAAATGAAGCGCTGCGCCTTGAAATTCTGAGCTGGGATAAATCCAAAAAGGAGATCACCCTCTTTTTACCGCCGCCCTTTGCGGTTTCAAGCGGTGATCAGGTGACTTTATTCGAGGGATGCGACAAGCGTCTCGCAACCTGCCGGGACAGATTTTCCAATATTGTCAATTTCCGGGGATTTCCCTTTATTCCCGGTACGGACAGCTTGCAGGAGGGACAGAATGCTTGATCCGGAGCGTTTCATCAAGGCTGCGCGAACCTGGCTTGGAACCCGGTGGCATCATCAGGGCAGAAGCAAAAAAGGCGGAGTGGATTGTATTGGGCTTTGTCTTTGCGTCGCCCAAGAGTGCGGTCTGGATGTTCAGGATATCACAGGATATTCCCGGCGCCCCGAGGGAAGTCGTCTGCTTGCAGCCTTGCAAGATCGTCTCCTGCCTGTGCCGCTTACCGAGAAAGCGGATGGGGATATCGGATTATTCAGGGAGCAGGGATTTCCGGTTCATGTGGGTATTCTGTCCACGAAAAATGACAGCCCGAGTGTCATCCACGCGCATGCCGCCCGCCGTCAGGTGGTTGAGGAAGCATTGGCGATTTTCGGCAAACCCTTTCTTGTCTTCAGAATAAGGGAGATGCAGACATGGCGACACTTGCATTAAGCGCGGCTGGCGCTTCCATAAGTTCGGTCGCCGGTTTTGGTCCCGGTTTGGGCTGGCGGGCAGGTGCTTTTCTGGGGGAGAGATTGTGGGGAGAAGCGGCCTCTTCCGGGCCTTCGCTGACAGAGCTTAAATTCACCGGATCAGCCTATGGAGCGGCCATTCCGCAGCTTTTCGGAACCATGCGGCTTGGCGGGAATATTCTCTGGGCCGGTCCTTTGGAGAAAAAACGGATATCCCAATCCGGTATTGGAAAAGGAGGCCTTTCCGCGCCTTCCAGCGGGACGCGGAGCTATGAGTATTCTGCAAGCTTTGCTGTGGGGCTGGCCAAGGGGCCTTTGGGAAATCTTCTTAAAGTCTGGGCGGATGGCAACCTGATTTATGATGTCACTGAAAGCGGTGCAAAAAAGGCGGCCGGCATCCGCCTGCGCTTTTATTCCGGCGGTGAAGAGCAGCAAGCGGACAGTATCATCGCAGCAGAGGAAGGGGAGGAGAATACACCTGCCTTTCGCGGGCTTGCCTATCTGGTTTTTGAGACTTTACCCCTTGCTGATTATGGCAACCGCCTTCCCAATATCGAAGTGCTTTTGACCCGGGAAGGGGTGGCAAACTATCCGCAAAAAACGGGTGAGAGCTGCACTATTGATGCGTCCAACATTGCCTATGACCCCCTGAGACAGAAGATCTATACCTATGAGGTGACGGGCGGTGTCGATCTAATGCAGCAGATCGATGCCCGGTCCCTGTCGATTTTGGCATCAAAGGAAATCGATACGGATTTCCCCAAGCTTTCCGCGAGTACAGAAGGCTTCTGTCTTGACCGGCATGGGATCTTCTGGATTGGCAGTGGCTTTGGATTTAATCCGGGTCGGCGCCTGTCACGTTTTAATGCGCAATCCATGGCCCTTCTCAATCATATAGACCTGCCATCAGGCATCGCTGCGATCAACTGGTCTACGGATGTTCTATCTTCCATGACGGGGACCGCTTATCAGGTGGCAGGGTCCCAGCAAAATGGACAGGTTGTGGTTTTTGATGATGCGCTGAATATATTGGCATCCCGTGAAACAGACCGCCCCGCCTGTACCGGTGCCCTTACGGATCAACAGGAGAGGGCATGGCTTGCCATGAGCGGTGTTCTCAGCACATCCCCCTTCAGTGATCTTGAAATTGTGGAGGTTACTGTCACCGAAAGGCAGGGGCTTTCCGGTACGGATTTTTCAGGCGGATTTCAGACTTATACGCTGGATCAATCCCTTCTTACTCCTGAAGGAGGCGGCGGCGATGAAACCAATACAATCACGCGCCTTGTTGGATATTTGAAAGATCGGGAGGAACTGGTCTTTCAAAATGACTACAGGCTTTTTAAGTGGTCCCTCATCAGCCATCAGATAACGGCGATCAATGACGGTGATCTTGGACCCTTAAAATCTGTAGATACCAATAATTCTGCTGAACTGGTTTTCCTTTATGACGGGAGATGGATTGTCTATCTGGATGCAGAGACCTTGATCGAGAAAGAACGGGTAGATCTTGAGGAATTTTCCGGCGTCGGTGCTTTCAGTCAATTTGTTTATGACGTGGATACAGATAGTGTTCTTCTCACCGAACGTTCCGGAAATCTGAAACGCCTTTATTTGCGCCGTGTTTCGGGATCGAGCAGCAGTTATCGGGAAATATGCGAAGCCTTATCTTTGCGCGCCGGAATGTCGCTTGAGCAGATAGATGTTTCAGGTCTTTCCTCAGGCGTCCCGGGATATCTTGTCAATCGTCCGATGACCGTCCAGCAGGCCCTGGATCCGATTGTCAGTAGCGGACAGATTACAGTTGTTGAAAGTGGTTTCAAGATCCGATTTTCTGAAACCTCCAGTGAAGAATACACAGAAATTCAGGCGGACAGCTTTTTCGAAACGCTCGAGAAAAAACGGGTGCAGGAAAGTGAAATGCCCCGTTCAGTTTCCGTAAGCTATATGGCAGTTGACGGGGGATATCAGTCCGGCAGCCAGATTGCACGGCGTTCCGCGCCAGCCGAGATTTTAAGAGGGAGTAGCAATGATCTGGTGATCACCCTTCCGATGGCGCTGACGTCAATCCAGGCCAAGAAAATCAGCCATGATATTCTGTATACAAGCTGGACGGAACGACAGTCTTTTGAGGGAAGGCTCCCGCTTCGATATCTCGCGCTGGATCCGGTGGATGTGATCCGGGTGACCTTCGGTGAGGACATCCTGACCGGACGGGTGGAGGACATGTATATTGGTGCGGATTTCAGCCTTGAATTGAAAGTGAGCGACATATGCTCATCGATGATCGAGGTAACCGGGGCCGATACAGGAACCGGTTATCCCGGAGTACTGATCAGCCGCCCCCTTGGGAGCGAGCTTTTATTGCTGGACCTGCCCTTGTTAAAGGATACCCATGCAACAGCAGGTTTGTATAGCCGGTATTATTATGCTGTTGCCGGGCGCGAGGATAACTGGCGCGGGGCGGCTCTGTTCATGTCTGATCTTGCAGGGGAGCGGTATGAGCAGCAGTCCGTCTCGGAACAGGGGGCCTGTTGGGGGATTGCGGTTGAGGCGTTAGGGGCAACAGAAAATCCCTGGCAAACGGATAAGGCAAACAGCCTGACAGCCCGGATCCTTGAAAATCCGGATCAGCTTGAAAGCGTAACGGAAGAAGCCTTGCTGAACGGGGCAAACGCTCTGCTGGTGGGGCAGGAAATTCTGCAATTTTCGGATCTGGAAATCCTGGAAGATGGAAATGTCCGTTTTTCGCATTTACTGCGGGGCAGGCGAGGGACAGAAGGCGCTATCGGGCATCATAAAACCGGGGAAAGGATCTTGTTGCTTACGGATCCGGAAATTGGCTCAGGACTGCTTCCCCTTTCCCATCTTGAAACCTCTCTCCGTTTCAAGGCGGTTACGGCAGGTCAATTGCTGGAGGAGGCCCCGGTAGAGATAAAGCGGTTTCAGGGACGGGATTTGAAGCCTTATGCACCCGTTCATATCAAGGTTGGTAAAACGGCGGAGACCCTTTCTCTTTCCTGGAAAAGAAGAAGCCGTATTGGAGGGAGCGGGTCATTGAGCGCTACTGTCCCGCTTGCCGAGACTTCTGAGAGATATGAGCTCGAATTTCACTATCAGGGCAAAAGCCATAGCGAATTTATTACCGGCAGTATGCAAGCGGAATTTTCACTTTCCTTTTTTGAAGAGGCCTTCGAAAGCAGCTTTGCTGAAATACCGGATATGACACTTGCCCTTTATCAGCTATCGGAGGCCGTTGGACGCGGCAATCCGGCAAAGGAGGAGATTTAATGGGTACACTGGAGTTGCCCCAGATCGCTGAAAACCAGCTGGCGGCATATCTCACATCCAATGATGCCGATGCGGCGCTTGAAAAAGCGATTTGCGATTGCGAACTTGGTCATGATGCAACAGCCGGTGA
>JAKSCD010000382.1 GCA_022360775.1 Sneathiellales bacterium
ATGCGAGCATCGTAAAATACACTTACAGGTTTAGTAGTGAGAAAATGAATTTGGAGAACATGTTTGATAAATATCAATTTTTCGAATGTGACTTTAAATGAAGTTTTTGCTTTCTATTCCAGATCCAGTTTGAATGTCGCTACAGAAAACACTGACTGGAATGTACTTCATATTTCGTTCTTCAATAAATCACTATTAAAAAAGTATTTTATTTTAAATGAGTTAAATGGTTAATTTTATATAATCGAATCAAAATTGGAATTTTTAGCAATCCATATTACTGGATTTGTGTTCCTCTTCTGGTTTGATTAATAATATTTTTTTCACACCTTTTGGTAGGTTGAAATACCTTATTTTCTCCAAAAAATTGCCATATTTAGAAGGTTATTTTTCATCTTTAAATAGAAATGTCATAAATAGTGAGTTGCTAATTGGCAGCCGCTATGATTGAATTTTTCAAGCTAATTTTATCGCGTTTATAAAAATTTGCGCAACTATAGGGGGATGAAAAGCGGGTGGCAAAACGAACGCTGTAGAGATTTTTTTATTCATGGCGCTTAAGTGGACCCTGCCGTTCTTCCTTCTCCTGTTCAACTGAAAACAGCTCGCAATCTTTGTTGTGGCGTAACGGTAAGGAGAAGAAAATGGCGATCGATGGAACCTCGGGAAATGATACACTTGACGGTACAAGTGCAGCAGAAGAACTGAACGGTCTTGCGGGAGATGATCTGATTACCGGCGGTAGCGGGGACGATACCATCGACGGCGGAGACAATACGGATACAGCGGTTTTTAGCGGGAACTTCGCTGACTATACAATTACATATAATGACAGCAATGATAGCTGGACAGTTTCTCATGACGGCGGGGGAAGTGACGGTACAGACACTCTCACAAATATTGAATTCCTTCAATTCGCGGATCAGACTGTTTCGACAAGCTTGTCAGCTGTACCAACAATAGATCAGGGAATTTCCAATCAACAAATCGCAGAAGATAGTGCATTAAGTTTTGTAGTCCCATCAGATGCCTTTGATGAGAGTGACCCACTTGATGCATTAACCTATTCGGCTAATCTGGCAGGAGGAGGGGCACTTCCTTCCTGGCTCAGTTTTGATGGCACAACCTTCAGCGGTATACCGCTCAACGAAAATGTGGGGACTCTATCCATTGAGGTGACAGCAACAGATCTCTTCGGAAATACGGCAACTACGACTTTTGATCTTGATGTTACAAATACAAATGATGCCCCTGTTATTGATCAAGGGATTGGGACGCAGAACGCAACAGAAGACGCAGCCTTCAGCTTTGCCATTCCATCAGATGCCTTTGATGATGTAGATGTCGGTGATAGCCTCACCTATACGGCGTCGCTTACCGGCGGCGCAGCGCTGCCAACATGGCTGAGCTTCGACGGCACCTCCTTTTCAGGAACACCAATCAATGATGATGTGGCAGTACTTTCCGTTGATGTGACCGCCACTGACGGGTCAGGTGCAACAGTTACGGAAACTTTCACTCTCAATGTGATCAATACCAATGATGCGCCAACTGTTGACCAGGGTATCGG
>JAKSCD010000423.1 GCA_022360775.1 Sneathiellales bacterium
CCGGTACCAAAGGGGCTTTCACCGGGATTGCAGGCCTGGGCTGTTAATCCGCACAGGGCATTCAGGTTAACACCGAATCCCATAAAGGATGAATGAGGCCCTTCAAGCCCCTGAAGGCTCATGGTCACATAGATAATTCTCGGGTTGATCTTTTTCACATCTTCCCACCCCAAGTTCCATTTCTCCATCTGCCCGACCCTGAAGTTGTTGATAATAATATCGCTTTTTTTAATGAGCCGGATGGCGACCTCACGCGCCTTTTCCTGGCGCATGTTCAAGGAAATGCATTTTTTGTTCGGATTCCTGTTGGCAAAATACCCGCTGCGTTCCAGGCCCTCGGCAATGCCGTCCTTGAATGGCCCTCCCTTGCGGAGAATATCCGGTCGTTTCAAACTTTCGATTTTTATAATTTCAGCACCACACTGCCCCAGCACATTGGTGGTAATGGGGCCTGCGCCTACCCAGGAAAAATCGCAGACAACAATCCCTTCCAGCGCTTTTTCAAAATTAGACATGAATTATTCCCTCCTTTGCGAAAAGAGCAATCTCTTCATCCGAGTAATCCAGGGTTTTCATGATCGGGGCTGTGTGCTCCCCGAACTTTGGCGCCGGAAACCCGAACCGCCAGTCCAGTTCCCCGAATTCATAGGGAGCACCGGGATAGGTGACCTCTCCGCCCAGGTTCTCATGTTCAACAACCTGCCAGAAATTCCTGTGCTTGAGCTGTGGATTTTCAAGCAGATCCTTACCGTTGCTGACCGGCGACAATGCAATCCGGTTGGCCTGCGCCTTTTCGTACAGGGTCATCTTGTCCATATTCATGGTGTACCGGTGGAAAATACGGCAAAAGGTGTCATATCCTTCTTTGGACCTTCTGTACGAGGGCTCGATCCATCTGGGATCTTCAAACACCTCGGCTTCTTCGACATTTTCATCTTTCATCCATTTGACAAAAGGATCCCACATGATCTTGTTCTTTCCCATGATGGCCGCAATGGCAAAATAGCCGTCCTTGCACGGGTGGACTGTGGCGGATCCCGCCTCCCTTCCACGACCACGC
>JAKSCD010000246.1 GCA_022360775.1 Sneathiellales bacterium
ACGACTTCCGGTACGCTTCCTCTTTGTGATTTCAGATCGAAGGTAAGAGATCAAGTGTCTCTGACAAATCGCTTTGGAGTGCGCTTCAAAGGATGACCACCTTTTATAATCCTTTCCATAATGGCTCAATTTTGAATATGTAAACTAGCTAATTGCTTTGGAGGAGAAACAGCGCGTCAGCGTGTATTTGAGTGCTTCCTCTGGGAGCTGTTATTGTCGATCCCGTCTCTTTGGATCTGTAAGCAATTGGAAGCCCTTCATCTTTCTGGATACAGCTCGTAACTATATCGGTCCAGGTCCCTTCGGCCCTGGTTTCCTTCATGATTATGCTTTCACCCGAGGCGGTAAAGAGATTCTCCAGGATTGAAATTGACCCTGGGTTAAAAATACCGCCTACGATCATTTCCGGATACGCCCGGATTGGACGTAGCACCAGATTAGCTCCAGCATTTGTTAGTCTGCGCCTGTTCTCGTTGTCGACGCATTCTGCAACAATTTTTGCGCTTGATTTCGCTTCGCGAATTCTGCTGATAATGTCAAAAGCGCTGCCATCGGAGATTTTATCGTTCTCGTCCCAGGCAAGTAAGATGATAATATTTGCGTTCGCAACACCCGCCTGTTGCAGCGCAGCTGGATCAGATCCTCTACCATGTACATATCTCAAGCCCATTTTTTGCAAAGGCTGAGGAAGGGTGTCACCAAAGCTGTTCGTAATCAGTACAATTTCTTGACCCTGAGTTTCAGCGTTTCTCTCAAATTCGGCAGCTAAGCGCTGAATATGAGTCTCTGAATCGATTTTCGATCCAATTATTACGATATGATGCTGCATTCTGTTGAAACTCCAGTGTCCTGCCCTTTTTGCCGAGGCTCGGTTTTGACGAAATTCAAAAAAATCTCCGGCGATTTTGCCAAGAACGAAAATGCCACCGAAAAAAATCAGTATGGTTGTTGAAAGTCTGCCAGCATCAGTTTTTGCGGATAGGTCACCATATCCAACCGTTGTGATCGAAGTCGTGGTAAGCCATGTTGCGTCCCTAAACGACAAGCCTTCAAAGATCATCATCGCGTAGGTATGAAGACCAATAATAAGGGAAAAGTAAAAAAGCGCCGTCAATGCCTCTCGCGCCAGATAATCCTGTGTGCGTCTTGAAAGGTAAAGTTTCTGCTGAGTTTTTCGCTGAATACTTCTTAATTTACGAGCAAGTAATGGGATCATTGGCTGTTGGATTTCTTGACTTAGTTATTGTGCCGAAGCCATGTATTCTTCTACCAGAAATTGGGGCAGAAAATTCACGAAATAGACGTCAGTTTTACCGCCTTCAAAAACAAACACTTCGATCGCAAATGTTCTTGATTGGTCTATTAACCGAAAGTAGTCGCATGGTTGTTCATTGCTATCAATTGTGTCGCCAGCATTTATGGATTTGGGATCTCCCTTTAGCCAGTACACCTCTTTGCTTTGGTCTTCAGTGTAAGCAGTCGCTAGCCAAGGGTTGTTGTCGGGTGAGGCGTTTGCTTGCAGCTGAACGAGATGATTTTTTTCCGGATTAAAAAGCTCCACGAACTGTTCGATTTGGATCATCTCCTCGACATGGGGCTGTGCGGCTGAATAAGCGAAAGCAAGACGTTCCTGCCCGCTTTGCGTATCAGACCACATTATGAGCTCGCGATTATCTTCAGTATTACCAAGATGAAGTATGCGGCGTTCGTAACCTTTGCTTGCTGAAAGATCCAAGCCGGATACGGATTGGACAAAGAACTCTTTGTTAGACAGTTCCAGGCGAGGATCGAAGCCCAGACGTATGGCATCGCCCACGAGTAGATCCTGTGCACTTTCAACTATGCGGACAGCTTCGTTACTTCTGCCTCTACCAAACAATTTGCTAAACATAGATGCCTCCAGGGTTTGCCCGAATTTCATCCCGTCAATTCGGGCAATTCTGCAAATCTATTTTTTTGCCTTAATGCGTGCGAGGATATCTTCTTTTTTCGACGTATGTTCTCCAATGCCGGCGGCTTTCATGCGTCGATCAAGATCATCCCCATTTTCTTCTTCAGCTAATGCTTCTGCTGCAGCAAAGCGATCTTGCCGCTCCTGTTGCCGAGCCTTGATCCGTTCAAGGGATCCCATTGCGCTGTTCATTTTTGAAGAAGAGCCAGAAAAGCGGTTGGCAACGACGCCCTGCGCATTTTGAACAGCTTCGGTAGCTTTCAGAATGTCTTGTTGTTGTTTCAGGCTTTTCAGCCTTGCTTCTGCTTTTTTCAAGTTCGACTTAAGTGAGCTTTCGCTATTCGAGAATGACTGAAGCATGGATTGTTCAGTTTCAAGATCACTTTCAAATGACGCAATACGTTCGCAAATATCTGCTGCGAGTTGTTCGTCCCCTTTGTCCAACGCCTGGCCAGCCATGTCTTCATGAGAAGTAATCTTGCTCTGCAAGTCTGATATCGAACGTTCAACACCAGTGCGTTTAGCCATAATTTTGGTCAGTTCCTGCTTGGCTTTAGCAATATCATTCGTCGCCTCTCGCAGTTCCTGGTCCATAATACGCAAAGCCTGCTTGTCTGCTATATTTTCTCCAGTTTCAGCAACCAAACCTTTGAGTGCGGTAACAACTTTATTCCATGACATAATGTATTCCATCCTTAGTTAGGGTTTCGGGCAATGTGAGAAGGGTTCTTATGTTTTTAGAAAGTCCTGACAGCTCTCTAATGCTTCAATAACATTGTTCGAAAGGGTGGAGATTTCCTCAAGGATCTCGGAGATACTAGAATTTACGCTTAAGGCACCAAACAATACATATTGATCGTTGATTATCGAGAAAGAGGATAAAGGTACAGGTAAGTTCAAACGCAATAAATATTCGTTAAGTGCATTTTTTTCGCCTTCTTTGATCTCTGCCTCTGTCCATAGATTGACAATGACGAGTACCTGTTCTTCTCCGACCGAAATCAAAATCGGAAATTCATCGATGTCTTCTACGATAGTTTGAATGACAGGAGTGTCGCCTTCAATAGTACTTACAGAGATTTCCCCGTTTTTTGCCTCCTCTGTTGCAGAGAGTTGCGTGAAAAGATCACTGGTGGTCAATTTAGGCATAAGGTTCGTACCTTCCTTGTTTAAAACTAGGTGTTTATTGTTGATCTGGGTTTCCAGCTCTCTGATAGCTTTGCGACCCGACGGAGGAACCCAGACCTCGACTTTTACAAGGCCCATATCTCTCCTTTTCTGTCTCAATTTTTTTTGCCTTGCGGCACTGCTTGCCTTTTCTTTTGTCATCAGAATTACCTCATTTGCAAGTATTATATATTTGTTACGCGTAACAATTCAAGTGTTACATGTGACATTAATATAATTCTTGCCAATCCTTTTGATGATAGCTGTAAATAATGCCTGAACGTGGCCTGTTTATTTTGATTTTGTCCCTGGTAGCAAAGAAATCTCGACCGAATTCAAATGACGCATTTATAAAATTTTTTGTTGCCCAGGCTTCTGGTATTTGCCCTTGATAATCCTGTATTCGTCTCCTGGCCGGCTTGCCATGCGGAACGGCTATGCTCCATCCCCATTCACCGAAACTTGGAACATTTGCATGATATTGCTCGACACTTGAATATCCTGACGCTTCAAGTGTTTTGCCAATGCTCAAAAATGTTCGCTTGGAATGATAGGGGGAGGTGGACTGTACCGCGAGTGCTCCGCCGCCTGACAAGATATGCGTTAGTTTACTATAAAACCCTGTTGAATAGAGCTTATTGAGATCCGGATGGTTCGGATCAGGCAAGTCGACAAT
>JAKSCD010000311.1 GCA_022360775.1 Sneathiellales bacterium
GACGGGGTAATAAGATACCCCTCTTCACACCGAACGCTGACATTTCCGGCGGATCCCTGATTGATCCCCACTGCATTCATTTCAAGGGCCGTCTTCAGGAGATCCTGTCTTAAAGTCTGATCAGACATGATTTAATCCTGGCCGAACAAGGCCTTCAAATTCTCTGTATAGGGCGCCCGGACAATACCTTTTTCGGTGATCAGTCCAGCGACCAGTTCATTTGGTGTGACATCAAAGGCCGGATTGCGGACTTTAACACCCTCCGGTGCAGTTTGCCGCGCACCAAAGGACGTGACCTCATAATCCTCGCGTTCTTCAATCGGGATCCCTTCGCCGCTTGGCATATCATGATCAATGGTCGAGGATGGCAGGGCTACGTAAAACGGAATACCATAATGTTTGGCAAGAATAGCAACGCCAAGGGTTCCGATTTTATTGGCAACATCCCCGTTGGCCGCGACCCGGTCCGTCCCGACGATCACCATGTCAATAAGACCTTGGGACATGATATGCGCCGCCATGTTATCTGTAATCAGCGTGACATCGATACCGGCCTGCTGCAATTCCCACGCGGTCAGGCGTGCCCCCTGCAGCAAGGGACGTGTTTCATCCGCATAGACCCTGAATTTCATACCCTGGCTATGGGCGAGATACATGGGAGAAGTTGCTGTTCCCATATGAGAGGCGGCAAGTGAGCCTGCGTTACAATGGGTCAGGATCCCCATTCCCTCCTTGATGAGGGGCAGGCCGACTTCTCCAACCGTGTAGCAAAGCCGTGCATCTTCCTCATGAATGGCGACCGCTTCGGCGACCAGAATGTCATACAGTTCCTTCGATGTGGTGGCGTTTGCCTCTTTCGCGGTTTTAACCATCCTGCGCAGCGCCCAGCCGAGATTAACAGCCGTTGGTCGAGAGCTGTCAAGATAGGCTGCCTGCTTTTCCATTAACGCCATAAAATCGGACAGAGGGTCATTTTGCGCCTCTTTCAGAGCAACACAGAGACCATAAGCACCGGCGAGGCCGATTGCCGGGGCACCTCTTACTTTCAGAAGCCGAATTGACTCCCAGACCTGCTCTGCTGTTTCCTGTTTTTCAACGACAGTCGTCAAGGGCAGTTGTGTCTGATCCAAAAGGAACAGCTCCCCGTCTTTCCAGGTTACCGCCAGGGGTAGGTCTTTTGCCATCAGTCCTTTATCGAGCACCCGTCTCTCCTCTGCACTTGTGCTTTAAAAATATATAGGGGTTCCGGGCGGAATTTTCGCCCCGCCCGGACATTCTGTTCCTAGAACAGACCTTTTTTATCAACCGGAATCCAGGGCGCCATTGCCCGCTCAACATGGTTGAATTTAGGGAATTTATCCCGAAGTTGTTTCATGGTTTTTACACCAGAATCTTTCAGCATCTGCTGGGTAAAAAGCATCGGCGGAATAGTGATGTCATGTTCAAGCTTTTCACCAGCAATTTTCTTGGCAAGCGCGCGTACGCTCACCGCACCAATGGCAGCAGGGTTTGTCGCAGCTGTTGCAGCCCAGGGGCTGTTCGGCTTGATCATCAGCTGAATATCCTGGGTGGAGATATCAGCCGTATAAACCTTGACCTTGTCCGTCATGTTATTTTCTTCCAGCGCCAGGATCACGCCTTTACCAAATTCGTCAAATGGGGCGAAATAGGCGTTGATATCAGGATTTGCGCGCAGGACCGCTTTTACCTGTTCTGCATTTTTCACAGAAAAGGGTGATTCAAGTGTTCCGGTCCGGGCTACTTCCTTGATACCAGGATTGGCTTTTTTAACTTCCTGGAAGCTAACGTCGCGCTTATCCAATGGCAGGATACCCGCCACATAGACATAACCGACATTGGCTTTTCCGCCATAATCTTTCACCATGGCATCCAGCGCCATTTTACCAAGCAGGTGGTCATCCTGGGCAATCTGGTTGATTTCAGGATGCTGAAGGTCAACATCAAAAGCGACAACCGGAATACCTTTGGCAACCGCATCAGCGGCCGGCTTTTTCATGGTTTCAGTGAGGCCGTGCTGAACGATAATGCCGTCCACGCCCATATTGATCGCCTGATACATAAAGTTGGCCTGAGCCTGGTTATCGGCATTTTTACCCAAAGTAGTGAGCTTGACCCCCATCAGATCCGCCTGACGCTGCGCACCGGCAAGATACATCTGCATAAACTCGCCTTCGATCAACTGGCGAACCATTGCAATATGGACTTTCTTGGAGCCATCAAAGGGCTTTGGTGCATCCGCTGCCTGGGCGGAACCCATGAGACCTGCGACCAGGCCGCCGGCGACGCCGAGCGTTTTCAATACGCCTTTCAACTTCATTTTTCTTCCTCCTCGTTGAATTCTTTTAATCATTTTACTTATCGTTGTTTGGCCAGACTGAAGGTAAAGGCAAGGGCCGCCACAAGGACGCTGCCTTTAATAAAGTCCTGCCAGAAATAGGGTAGGTTCAGCATGGTGAGACCGTTCAGCAGCATGCCAACAAAAATCGCACCGACGATCGTTCCGAACGCATTGGGCTTGCGGGCGCCGAGAACAGCAAAGCCGATCAGCGCAGCCCCCACAGCATCCAGCAGCAAACCGGAGCCGCTGGAAACATCGCCGCGCCCGACACGGGCGGCCAGCAATACACCGCCAAATGAGGCAATTAAACCGGACAGCACATAGGCCATGATGCGATAGCGATCCACATTGGCGCCGACAAGGCGGGCGGCTTCCGCATTACCGCCAATGGCATAGAAAACCCGGCCCCAGCGGGTATGTTCCAGCACCACATAGACAATCAGACCAAGGGCCAGCATGAAGAGAACCGGTGTCGGGATCAGGTCAAAGACGCGCCCCTGCCCCAGATACAGAAATCCTTCGGTAAATTCACCCATGGCTTCATCCCCGTTTGGCAGCATCATGCCGGTACCGATGGAGCGACCACCTGAGGGAATGAGCTGCAGGCCCTGGATCAGGAACATGGTGCCGAGCGTCGCCAGAAGATCGGGGATCTTGACTTTCACGATCAACAGACCGTTCATCAGACCGATCAGGGCGCCGATAACAAGGCATGTGACAAGTGCAGCCATGCCGCTCATTTCCATGACCACCATGAAATAGGAGGCCATCATGACAGACATGGCCGCTGTTGATCCAACGGAGAGATCCAGCCCGTCTGTCACCAAAGTAAATGTCACACCCAGTGCCAGAATGCCGTAAATCGTGACCCCGAGCAGGATGGAAAACAGGTTATGCCATCCCCAGAATGCAGGCTCCGCCAGGCCGAAGCCAACGAAGGAGGCAATCATGACAATGATAAATCCGTACTTGATGGAAATGGATTTCAGATTTTCCATAATTTCCTCTTAACTCACGCCTGCAACTGTAATTCGTCTGGGGATTGGGAAGTCCAGTGAAGAAGGGTTTCCCGGTCAATAGAACTGATATGCTGTTCGCCCACGATCATGCCATGGTTCATCACCACCACACGGTCAGCAACTTCGAGCACCTCATCAAGATCCGCGGCCAGCATCAGGATGGCGCGGCTCCCGCGATTTTCATGGATATAGGTATTGATGTCATGGCGGGAGCGGATATCCACGCCTTGAAAAGGCTCATCCAGGATCAGAAGATTAAAGGTGGTCATCAGCCAGCGGGCGACGACAACTTTCTGCTGATTCCCCCCGGAAAGCTCCCCGATATTGGAATTTTCATTCTCACATTTCACGCCCATCGCCTGAACCATCCGGGTGGCTTCCTCGCTTTCAAAGCCATGCTTCAGGATGCCAAGCGGATTGGAGAAGAAGCGTTTCAGAAATGGCATGGTGATATTCTGGCGAATGGAAAATTCAGGAACCACAGCGTTGTTGGCCCGATCTTCAGGGACCATGAATATCCCATTATCGATGGCTTCTTTAACAGTGCGACTATGAATGGGCACGCCATCGACCAGAATTTCGCCCGAGACCGGTTGAGCGAGACCAAAAAGCACACTGGCCAGTTCACTTTTTCCCGCACCGATCAGACCGGTTATCCCGACGATTTCACCAGCATGGATTTTCAAATTAAGCGGTTTCTGGCCTTCTTCGATGACCAGATCACGAATTTCCAGTTTTGGTGATGTTTCAGCGGCAATAACAGGGGATTTCCGGTCTATGTTCTGATCCAGCTCCCCCACCATCGCGGTTACAATCTGCTTGACGTTAAAGGGGCGTTCCAGCACCCCGCCAAACTGACCATCGCGAATGACCCCCACACGATCCGCAATCCGTTCAATTTCATGAAGTCGGTGCGACACATAAAGAATGCTGACCCCCATTTCTTTAAGGCGAAACAGGGTTTCAAAAAGAAACTCGGTCTCCCGTTCTGAAATAGAGGATGTAGGTTCATCCAGAATGAGAAGCTTGGGATCTGTGGCGAGCGCCCGCGCAATAGCGATCATCTGCCGCTCGCTCTGTTCCAGTTCAGAAACCTCCTGATCGAAATCGATATCCTGAAGGCCCATTTTCTCCGCAATCTCACGGGCCCGGGCATCGATCTTCTTCGGTTGGTAGAGAACAGAACCGCCCTCCCCTGACAAAAGTTCCGCAAGAGCCAGATTTTCACGGACCGTCATGGTCTGAACAACACCCTGATTGATGATCTGATGAACCGTCGCGATCCCCTTGGCCGTCGCATCATGGGGAGAGGAAAAGCGGACAGGTTCCCCGTCAATCAGGATTTCCCCTTCATAATCAGGATAATAGCCACAGATAATCTTGATCAGCGTTGACTTTCCAGCGCCATTCGCTCCCACCATGGCAAAAATCTCGCCCGGGCGAAAATCAAAGGATACATCGTCAAGCGCCCGGGTTGCCCCGAAGCTTTTCCCGATATTGCGCACTTCAATGCCTTGTTGTTCTGCCATAGGGATTACCGGCTCCCGCTTAAAGGAGAGATGGAAACAGCCAGGTCAAAAAGATCAGCAAAAGAGCTGAATTCCTTTCGGCGAAGAACCATCTCCGATCCCATACGGAGGACATTTTCCTCGGCTTTCGCCCGCTCCTGAAGGTCGTCGATATCAGCAATATCCGCGACTTTGGCGAGGCCAACAATCCGGCGCATCATTTTGCAGGCGGCGAACCCGATCATGTCACTGAAAATCTGTTTCATAAATTGCTGGCGGAACATTTCGGCGCTTGCCCCGTCCAGATCAGCCCCCATAAAAGGATTTTCGACCTTTTCGTCATGGGCACGCCAAAGGTCGAGGAACTTCCTCTCGAAGCCTGTCCAGGTCTGTTCAGCACATTCCAGCAGCCAGCGGCGGTACTCAACAGGATCCCTGCCCATTTGCCGCTGGCGATAATCATGGGAGAAATAGGACAGGAACAGATTTCCGATCATCGCCCCGAGGTCAAAGCCCATGGGACCGTAAAAGGAAAACTCTGGATCGATGATATAGGTTTCTTCTTCATTCGCCATGATGGAGCCAATATGCAGATCCCCATGCAGGAGAGCTTCCGCCCTGGTCATAAAGGCGTATTTCATCTCTGCAACCGCGGCCCGCACTTTGGGGTCTCGCTGGATAATATCAATGGCTTCCTGAGGAAGGGCTTCGTTATATTCGTTGGTTTCGTTGTCTTCAAAAGGATGGGTGAAGACAAAATCCTCTGTGATCTTGCAAAGTTCGATATTGATGGTTTGACGAACTTTTTCCTTCTTCACATCGTGACCAAGCGCCAGGTCTGATGAGTGAAACAGGGTTCTTGCAAGAAAGGTCGAGATATCATCCGCAAGCTTTGGGAAGACTTTTCCCTTGATGATCTCACCGCGGATAATCGCATGATTTTTAAGGTTCTGCATGATCACAAGGGACATATCCTCGGAAGAATGATAAACCTCGGGAACAAGACCCGGACATTCATCTTCCTGAAATTCAAGCGCCATCACCTCATGCTTCATCCGGTCCCGTGACAAGGGCCAGGCTTCGCCCACAACACGCAGGAACGGAACCGCCTGCTTCAGAACAACCGTTTCATCCGGATTATCTTGATTGGTGATCAGGAAAACAAAATTCAGGTTCCCATCCCCCACTTCCTCGATATCCAGACGATCGAAGCTGGAGAAGATCTTCTGCATTTCAGGGAGTTCGCGGATATAGTCTACGACCGTATGCGTATCCAGTTGACGATATTCCATGGGGAGACCTGTTCTTTTCATTAACTCTTAAAAGGACCTAGCGACGACGCACCATTCTGAAATCAAAGATATCGGCACTGTAATAATCGTTGCTGTAGCAAAGTGGGACACCGCTTTTATCGTAGAAAACCTCATCAAAAAGCAGGAAAAGCCCGACCTCGCTTTTCAGCTCGGGTAAATCCCGGCGGGTCAGAACAGTTGGCCGAAGATTACTGTTCGCATGAGAGATAATCCGCCGATGAGCATCAAACAGCTCAAACAAAGATCCTGAAAATTCTTCCTCCGTCGCATCCGGAAGCAATTTTCTCGGGACAATATCAATGCAATAAGCTGCAAGCTCATGATCGGCCCGGCGTACCCGCTCAATTTTCGTGATCGGGTCACCAATTTTCAATTCCAGCTTTCCTACAATTTCCTCAGTTGCTGTACCAAAGCTTACTTCCAGTCGACTGGTTGAGGGGGTCGCCCCAACGGCCCGAATATGTTCCGAGACAGAACGCAACTCATCCAGTCCGTTTTCCAGCAGGATAGGAATTTGTCTGATGAATGTGCCTTTGCCCTGAATACGTTCCAGAATACCTTTGGATTCCAGATTGGCCATGGCTTCCCGCAAAGTGGAGCGGCCAACACCCAGCAATTCCTGTAATTCCGGCTCGGTCGGCAAGCGATCCCCACTGGATAGCTTGTTATCCGAGATAAATTCTATAATATTTTTAGGTCAAATGTGTTTATTTCGCATAAATGGGACGAATCCTCACAATTCATCTGATGAATAAACTGCATATTCATCAGATGAATGTCAATGCCAATTTTGACAGTCTTATGACAAAGGATATCAACAGAAAGATTGGAGGAAGTCGGAGACCGCAGATTTGCGGGTCAACCGTATTTGCTGACCATCAAAAGCTTCAAAAATATGATTCAGACCCGGCCGGTTGTTTTTCTGAAACATGAGCACATAGGACAAAAATTCCAGATCAAATCTTTCAGGACAGCCTTCAGCCATATGGGGGCGCACCTGCCCGCGATATTTAAGGCTGCGCCACAACACACGGGGAAAACAAATGCGAAGCGGGAAATCAAGGAAGATAACGGCATCCGCGCGAGCAAGTCGAACTGGCATATGGGCTGAATAGTTGCCTTCGATTATCCAGTGATCCCGCGCCAGAATTTCATTTTGCTGTGCTGCAATCTCGGTTTGTTCCGCCGGCGTCCAGTTATCGTTCCAGTAAAGCTGGTCCATACTGAACCACGGGATATCCAGCCGTTCGGCCAAATTTTGCGCGAGGGTCGTTTTTCCGGCTCCCGCGCAGCCGATGATCATAATACGTTGCATATCCCATGGCCTTTTTGGAGAAGAGGAAAGCTACATATCAAGGACCCGTCCATAGCGGACAGCGCTTTCCCCTTTTTTGATATTGAGTGAGGGCATGACCATGACACAATGGTCATAGGGTGTCTCTACAGGAGTATCTCCATCATGTCCAATGATGGTGCCTGCCTTTTCCAGAATTTCCATGCCTTTATAGTTTTCGGCATATTTGAAGTCGTCGGTCTGTACAGTATAAGGGCCACTGACTTCAACAAATGTCTGATCTGGCAGATCTGCCTCTGACGGACCATAGGATTTGGCAAGTTCAGGATCAATCATCCCGAAAATATCAAGAAACCGGTAGGCGGATTTAATCGCAAGTTCGCCTGTTTCCCTTGCCCAGTGAGTACCGCATTCAACCAGCAGCGCATTTTTCGGACTGTTCGGATTGATAAAATCCACATAATCCCGCATACGGGTTCCGTTGGCATGGCCCGCATCGGAAATCACAAATTTCGGCAAGCCGACATCCTTCGCAAGTTTACGCCCCTTGGCCACAGGTCCCGCCATCATCAAGGGAGCAGGTGAAATCAGCATGGAATGAATATCAAGGACGAAATCCGCATCTTCAACCACGGAACGAACCTCCCTCGCCCGGCGAAGTTCTACACTATCCCGTGGGCCATCCAGAATTTCGGGGGTCCAGACCCGGTTAAAATCTTCATCCACAAAACGGGATTTCGTCGGATCTTTCGGATTAAAGCTGTGATAGGCAGCGACATTCATAAAAGCAAGCGTCAGCTTTCCGCGTTTTGGACGCACATTCTGCCTATGCAAATGATCAACCGCTATTGCACCGCAAAGCTCGTTTCCATGAACAATCGCGCTGATCATCACATGGGGGCCATCGATCCCGGAATCATAGGTCGAAATATAGTCAATGCCGGTATTTCCGTCTTTATAGGAGGAAATATCCGGTGCAGTCAGTTCAACGTCGAATTCAGGTATTACAGAGTTACTCATTGTTCTTCTTTCTCATTGGTGACCGTTCATCACGGCTCAAAATTCTCACGCACATATTTTTTTATGTAGGAGACAAAAATACGGGTGATTTCAGAGGAGGGTTTTTTGGCGGGAAAAGCAAAGGCATAGGCGTAGTTCATGGATTGCCTGAAAGGCAGAACTTCAACGCCCAGCTTGCGGTGACGCCGGGCTGTAATTTCGTTGACAATTGTAACGCCCAGTCCCTGCTCCACCAGGACACAGGCCATTTCTATGGTCGACGTTTCAATCCGGATGTTTGGAAAATGCCCTTCGGCTGCGAAGAGTTCTTCCAGACGATGGCGGGAGTTATGCCCCCGCATCATGGGGATCAGATTTTCGCCGATCAGATCCTTGATATCAATTACATCTTTTTTCGCCAGTTTATGGCCTTTTGGAACCACGCAAACCGCACGCGGCGCTTCCAGGATCTCCATGGTGACACCGGGATGAGAAATGGGCATGGAAACGAGCGCCACATCCACTTTCGTTCCCGCGACCATCTCCATGGACATACGGCTGGTGCGCGTCTCGATAGAAATAGAAACATCCGGAAAATCCCGGATGAAAGCTTCCATCGCTTCAGGCAGGAAACTCAAGCTAAGACTGGGAACGGCCGCGAGGACCAGTTTTCCTGTCTGCAGCCCTTCCTTATTACGGGCTGCATCCACCACTTTTTCTATACCATCAAAAGCCTTTCTTGTTTCCGCATGTAGACGTAAAGCAATGTCTGTTGGAACAAGCCTCCCCCCGACCCGATCAAAAAGAGAGAATCCCAGATCCTGCTCCAACTGGTTGACGTTACGGCTCACTGCAGGCTGAGAAAGTCCAAGACGCACAGCAGAACGTGTGGTGGAGCCTTCTTCAACCACAGCATTGATTGGTGCCGATATAAGAACTGGCTGAACAGCCATGTCTGCAAAACTTGCCATACTTGAAAATGCCATAACACCTAACAGTAGTGCTCCAATTTTTGATCTTAATTGCTTGCTCATTTCTTCCTCCTATAATCACATGATGTTATC
>JAKSCD010000129.1 GCA_022360775.1 Sneathiellales bacterium
ACTGTCGGCTCATCCAACAATATTGAAGTGGGCTTGCGCGCAAAGCAGCGGTTTCCGGCTGCCAATATCTTCAATTATGACGGCAACCAGACTTATAACTTTACCGTAGGCGAATCTTCTCCAGGCTCCGGACGTCCGCTCTGGAATTTTGAATGGTCCGTCAATGTGGATCTTTCCGGTACTTCCGGAAACAACCTGAATGATTTCGCCTATAATCTGAAACTGGATGGTGATCCGTCTGTCGGTACCTCTTTCACCAGTTTTGATCCGATCAATGTTTTTGTTGCCGATCATGCGCTTGGCGATAACAACACCGGTAATGGTGAAGGGGCAACCTATAAAAATGATCCTCTTGGCTATCACTTTGCGCTCGGAACCGAGAATGTCGCGCAGAATTCCTGGGCAATGCACTGGTTTGTTGCCGGCTTTGATCCCAATGTACCTGGCACGTATCGTCTCGAGTTCGAGGTTCTGTCGCTCAATCAGGAATTGCTGGCGTCAACCGGCATTGATGTCGTTGTCAGTGCCATTCCGTTGCCTGCAGCCCTTCCGCTTTATGGTGCGGGTATTGCCATTCTCGGCTTCCTCGGCTGGCGCCGGAAACGGGCGTAAAAATAACTCTTTTGGATTAAGCGGCCTTCGGGCCGCTTTTTCTTTGAATTGCGCTTATTTCTTTCGTCCAGTAGACTGGCTTTTGGACATATTCTTGCAGGATCTCCCTGATGACACGGAAAATTCTCCTCCTCTCTCTGACCGCCCTGGCCGCCCTTTCCAGCCCCTCGCTTTTTGCGGAGGAGGCAACTTTTGAGACGGCGTTTACAAGTAAAGGTGCTATTCCTGTCCCCTCTTCAGGAAAGGAATATCCATCCTATTTTCTGACACCTGCTCAACTGGAAAAATGCCTGGGCGATGAAGAGCAAATGGCCTCCATCCAGTCCTATTTAAAAAAACGCGATGCTCTTTTCGTCCAGCTACGGAAAAAAATAGACAATCTGAATTCAGACATTGCGGCTGTTGAAACCTATTTTAAGGAAAACCCCAACACCAAAATTGACGACAAGGAAAATTTTGAAAAACGCAACAGGATGGTTCGCAAAAATAACGCCCTTGTCGAGGATTATAACAAAACACTGGAAGAGTATGACAAGGTACAGGCTGCCTATAACAGCGATGTTGAGGAATTCAATTCTCTCTCCCGGTCCTTCGAACAGAACTGCCGCGGCAAGCGCTATTATAGTGACGATCTGAAAGCTCTGCGTGCCGATCAATAACTTGTTTCGGATCAGGAACAAGATTACATCTGCATTTTAATCCGTCGGTTTTCTCTTCTGATCCTCCTATGCGTCTTGAACTTTTCGGCCAGCGTTTTCGTTTAGTTGATACATCTCGAATTCACCATCAGTCAATTCATGTAATTTGACTTAAATTCACAGGAATTTCGGCTAAAATTTTAGTTATTACTTTTGTTATTACATATAGTTAATTTATTGATTTTTATCGTTAATTTATAATTCTATAAATTATGCCCAGATCACAATCCGGCTTTCAAATCAACATCTGTCATAGTCTCTCAAAAGAGAGATATCCAGGCGAATTTCGGTATGCATCCGCACAGCCTTTTCTTCACCGCCCCCTTGCCTTGACGAATAAGGTTATTGATTGTTATGTTATAACATAACATTTAATTCTACTCGTCTTGCCGATACAAGGCCGCAATCAAGGTGAACGCTATGCAACAGCAAAAACTGCCCGTCACCGTTTTGTCCGGGTTTCTCGGTGCCGGAAAAACCACACTCCTCAATCATGTCCTCAATAACAGGGAAGATCTCCGTGTCGCCGTGATTGTCAATGATATGAGTGAAGTGAATATCGATGCGGATCTGGTGAAAGACGGCGGTGCCGATCTCTCCAGAACCGATGAAAAGCTCGTTGAAATGACCAACGGATGTATCTGCTGCACATTGCGCGATGATCTGCTGCAGGAAGTACGCCGTCTGTCAGAGGAAGGCCGGTTCGATTATCTGGTTATTGAATCCACCGGCATCTCCGAACCTCTCCCCGTTGCGGCGACTTTTGACTTTCGTGATGAAGACGGGATGAGCCTCAATGACGTAGCCCGGCTTGATACCATGGTCACAGTTGTGGATAGCGTTAATCTTCTCCAGGACTATAGCTCTACCGATCTTTTGAAAGACCGGGGGGAATCTCTTGGTGAAGAAGATGACAGGACCCTTGTTGACCTGCTCGTCGATCAGATTGAATTTGCAGATGTAGTGCTGCTGAATAAGACCGATCTGGCCTCGCCTGAAAATCTGGATACCGCCCGCAAGGTTATCCGCTCCCTTAACCCGGATGCCAAACTTATCGAAACCCGGATGGCCAAAGTGGATTTGCGCGAAATCCTTGATACAGGATTGTTTGATTTTGAAACGGCGCAGGATCATCCTCTCTGGGCGAAAGAGCTTTACGGTTTCGCTGACCATGTTCCTGAAACCGAGGAATATGGCATATCAAGCTTCGTCTACCGGGCCCGTCGCCCTTTTGACCCGGCTGCCCTGCATGCTTTCATAGGCTCCACCTGGCCAGGCGTCATTCGCGCCAAAGGGCATTTCTGGCTGGCCACCCGGCCAGACTGGGTTGGCGAACTGAGCCAGGCAGGAAGTCTCGTTCGGACAACAGCAATGGGCTTCTGGTGGTCAGCAATTCCAAAACAGCACTGGCCTGACCATCCCGAATGGCGACAGACAATCGATGCGAACTGGAGTGATATTTACGGGGACCGGCGTCAGGAAATTGTGTTTATCGGCTCCAACATGGATGAGCCGGCCCTTCGCGCGAAACTGGATGCCTGTCTGGTTGCTGAAACGGGCACGGACGAGATGACGCCGGATCTCTGGAAAACACTTCCTGATCCCTTTCCGGTATGGAAACGCGCAAACGAGCATTAGGTTGCCCGAGGTCTGAGGGGGGAGGGACTTCCCTCCCCTTTTGGATCAACTCCGCATCAGTCTGCCTGATAAGGCAGGGATGAATGATGAAGGACAATGCGCAAATTGCCTTCTTCGTCCTTTTTATAGCCCCAGCTTTTATCAACCTTTGTCGCTTCGCCGTCCTTGTTGATGAAAGTCACATGACCCATCCAGAGGGCAACATCTCCTTCAATAAAGGACGCAGATGGCTCTGCGACAACCTTGCGCCAGCCTTTGATTCCGAAGCCTGTATCATCAGGGTAATCAGGATTATGACCCACAAAATAGGAAAGCGCGCCTTCTCGTGTCGGTCGGAAGGTTTTCTCGCCCCCCGAAAGGGTCGGCTTGAACAGCACAGGCCCAAGAGAATAGCCATAGGCTGTATCCAGCGCACCATTGGCAACCCGGGTTGCGCCTTCAATTCCCTCGCTTTCATAGGCCTTAGAGATTGCGATCAATGCTTCAGACCAGATATCCCGGGCTTCGGCAAGTTCCTGTTCCGTGATTGAAATGGGACTTCTCCTTTAGCAAAATGAACTGGCCTTCAGATAAGACATCTATACCGGCATGTCTAGGCTATTAGGCTCATTAATTCTGCACGTGTCTGTGGATTTTCCCGGAACTGGCCGAGCAGCCGGCTTGTGACAGTGCTGCTCTCCTGTTTACGAACGCCTCTTGTTGTCATGCATTGATGAGCGGCATCGACAATCACGGCAACCCCTTTTGGCTTGAGAACCCTCTGGATCGTATCGGCGATTTGCGCGGTCATGGTTTCCTGTGTCTGGAGCCGTTTTCCGTAAACATCCACAAGACGGGCAAGCTTGCTGATCCCGACGACACGCTTGTCAGGCAGATAGGCCACGTGGGCCTTGCCCAGAATGGGCACAATATGATGCTCGCAATGGGATTCCAGGCGGATATTCTTCACCAGGACAATCTCGTCATATCCTTCAACCTCTTCAAAGGTGCGGCTGAGGACATCATCCGGATTTATTGTATAGCCCTCAAAAAATTCCTTATATGCCTCGATGACCCGTTTTGGGGTATCCACAAGCCCTTCGCGATTTGGATTATCCCCTGCCCAGGCGATCAGCGTTTGCACTGCTTTAAGCGCCTCTTCCCGGCTCGGAACAGGATAGGCTTGCTGGTCATCATTTTGTCTTTCTTGCATCGACATAATTTCATACTTCATTCTGGTTATATATTGTTATGTTATAACATAACTATTCAAATGAAGCGCTTCAAGTCAACGGACAAAATACCTTTTGAGCTGATGAGAGACTTGGGAAAAACGAGACAAAATGCGGGTTTGAATTTAAAATGTTTCTTACCCGTAACGAAATTTAGTCAGGCCTGTTTCCGGGCCTCACTTGAGGCATCAAGCCTGCGCGCGGTGCTCTTCTTTTTCTTTTAAAAATCTTCCCTTTCTTTCACTTTTCGCCGGCGCCTCCGCACCCTTTGTATTTTGCTCAAATTAACGCTGATTTCGGCTAAATTTTTAGTTATTACTTTCGTTATTACTTATAGTTAATATTTTGATTTTTATGATAAATCTATATAATTTTCTTTTCTCCAAAGGCTATCAAAGAAAGCCGCTGGAAACAGGCTTTCCGCGGCTTTCAAAAACGTTTTCCAAAGATTGAAAAGTTCTCTAGATCCGTTCCATTTCGTCGATACTGATTGTAATATCACTTTCAACAGATCCTGTATGGGTGGTTTCTGCGTTGGTGATATTAATCAGATAAACATCCTCTTCTGCAACCGGGCAATGTTCAACGCCGCGCGGAACAACAAAAAGCTCTCCTTCCCTGACCGTCACCTCCTGATCGCGGAATTTGACTTTCAGTTTGCCTTTTACAACGATAAAAAGCTCATCCTCGTCATCATGTTTGTGCCAGACAAATTCGCCGTTCAGCTTCGCCAGGCGAATATGCTGTCCGTTGGATTCTGCAACAATATAGGGGTGCCAATAATCGGAAAATTTTCCGAACTTCTCTAACAGATTAACTGCTTCCATATTTCCAGCTCCTTGACCTTGAAATTCGTGGGTCTTGCTGAACTCTAGGAAATATCATAATATTAATAAAACTAAATATTTTAATGCCAGTCATTATTTTTTCTAATAATATGAAAACCATCAATACCCAGCTTTTAAAAACCTTCCGCGCGGTGGCTACTACCGGCAGCATGACCCAGGCTGCTGCATTGCTTAATCTGTCACAAGGGGCGATCAGCCAGCAGATCCGGAAGCTGGAGGATCTATTCGGCTGCAGGCTTCTGATCCGTCAGAAGGCGGGTCTCGCCCTGACCATCGAAGGTGAAAAGCTCCTGGGAAAGGCACAGAAATTCCTGAACCTCAATGAAGAGATCTGGCGGGATATGACGGATCAGAATTTCAAGGGACGGATCAATCTGGGGGTGCCGCTGGATCTTGTGGCGACCGCCCTGCCCAATGCCTTGCGCCTGTTTGCGGATCATCATCCGGATGTGGATGTCAATCTGGTCTGCGCCCCGACACTGGAGCTGAAACAGTTACTACAGGGCGGAGATATAGATTTATCCCTGCTCGAGGAGCATGAAAATTCCCTGACCGGTGAGGCCCTTTTCCGGGATCAGCTGGTCTGGATGGGTGCAAAAGGCGGACTTGCCAAAAGGAAAACCCCGCTCCCTCTTTCCATTGCCAGCAATGAATGTGTTTTCAGATTACCGACCACTACCGCTCTTGATCAGGCGGGCAAACGCTGGAAAAGGCTCTATGAAAGCAACAATATCGATGCAGTGCAGGCCATAATCCGCATGGATCTTGCGGTCGGGGTCTTCCTCAAATCCCTGGTGCCCTCAACCCTGGAGATTATTCCCTTTGGCGAGGATTTCCCGCGCCTTCCCGAATTTCACATCACCCTCGCCATAGGCCAGACGGAAAGCCGGGATCTTGCACAAATCCTTGCGGGCTTTATTTCCCGGCATTTTCACTATAAAGCAGCGGCATAGATCAAAAGGCGCATTTTACATAAAAAACTGGCGGATTTTTTCTGTAAGTTCAGCGCCGGCACCTTCCGGCGTTCCTGCATTAAAAGGCGGGTGGGGATCATATTCAACAGCAAGCTGGATCCCCTTGGCAGTTTCTTCATCCGCAAGCTCTGCCGCCAGAAGAAGCCCAAAATCGATGCCTGCTGTTACCCCGCCCCCGGTGATACGGTTTCGGTCAATCACCACCCGCTCCTTCACTGGCTCTGCCCCGAACTTTTCAAGCAGGTCCCGGCAAACCCAGTGTGCACCTGCCCTGTATCCTTTCAGCAGGCCCGCCGCGCCCAGCAGAAGCGAGCCACTACAGACAGAAGTGACATATCTGGCCTGCTCTCCCTGCTTTTTCACAAAGTCCAGAACTTCCGGGTCCTTCATCACCGCCCGCTGGCCGAGGCCACCTGGAATACAAATCACATCAAGCGGCGGACAACTGGCAAAGGTATCTGTTGGCGCAATGGAAAAGCCCGCATCCGTCGGGACAAGATCGAGGTTTTTCCAGACCATATGAATATGGGCACCGGGAAGCATGGCGAGTATTTGCACAGGTCCCGTTGCATCCAGTTGGGTGACATCCGGGAAAATCAGAAATCCGATATGAAGAGAATGTGTCATGTAAGCCTCCTTTAATGTCTGCAAGCATGCGCTTCTTTTTATTTGGCGAAAATGACAATAATCGCCTATTTTAGGCCATATGAAGTCACGCAGAATAATCTTTGCCGTTTATGAAGGGGCCGAATTGCTGGATTTCTCCGGCCCGGCCAGTGTTTTCACGGCAGCAAACCGGCTGACGAATCAACCGCTTTACAAGATCCTTTATGCCTCCCCCTCCGGTGAAAGGATCCGCACTTCATGCGGCGTTACCCTCGAAACCACGGATTTGACGGCCTTGGAATTCGGACGTCGGGATACGGTGCTGGTTGTCGGGGCATATGGTTCTGAAATTGTCCCGGCCATGTCCGATACCGGCCTTATCAGGGCGATGCAAAAAGCGGCTATTCACGCGGAAAGATATGGCTCCATTTGCTCCGGAACCTTTGTGCTGGCGGAGGCGGGCCTTCTTAAGGATAAGGAGGTTACAACCCACTGGGCCGGTGTAAAATCCCTTAAGCGCCGCGCCAGGGATGCACGGATCGATGAAAATGCCCTTTATGTCAGAGCGGGACGCCTCTGGACCTCCGCAGGCGTTACAACAGGGATCGATATGGCGCTTTGCATGCTGGCAGCGGATCAGGGTGAAAGCCTTATGTCCTCTGTCGCAAAACAGCTTGTCATCTATGCCCACCGTCCGGGCTGGCAATCCCAGTTCAGCGATCTGCTGACCCAGCAAAGCAAGGCCGGCACTCTCTTTAAGGACCTGATTGAGTTTTTGGGAGCAACCACCAACCGGCGGGTTCCGGTAGAGGAAATGGCGGATCGGACCGGCATGTCGGAACGGTCTTTTCAGCGAAAATTCACGAAAATCTTCGATCTCTCACCCGGACGTTTTCACGAGCAACTCAGGCTCTTTGCCGCCAAAGATCTGCTTGAAGCAAATTCTTCTGTCGAAAATGCGGCATGTCAGGCCGGCTTCCAGTCCCTTTCCGCCTTTCGAAAAGCCTTCCAGATGAAATTCGGTGTCACCCCCAGCGCCCATCGCCTGCACCACCGCCGCCGCTGAAGAAAACATCCCCCCCTTTCAGGCGAGTGCGAGATTCTAGTCCGGCAATTTGCGAACCTGGCGCTTTACGTCAGAAAAAGCAGGTTGCGAAGCGAGATCTTTTGCCCGTGCCACACTGGTTTTGAGAAGCTCCTCCGCTGGCAGGATTTCGTCAATAACCTCGGCAGCCTGCAAATCCGCGCTTCCTACCACTTCACTTGTCAATGTCCAGCGGCGTAAAAGAGGGCCCGGCAGTTCCTTGGAAATGACTGCCAGGGCCCCTTCCGGGAAGGGAACACCAGCGCGCGCCTCGGTAAGACCGAATTTATGCGGCCCCTCGGCGCAAAGACGATAATCAGCACAAAGCGCGAGGACCAGCCCACCCCCCAGCGCATGACCATTTACAGCAGCAACAACAGGCTGCGGATATTGAACAATCGCCCGGGTCATGGCACTGATGGTGTCAAACAGCTCTATTCGCTTTGAGTCTGAATAGCGCTCAAAGGCCTTGGTATCGACCCCTGCCGAAAAAGCACTCCCCCCTCCCGTGAAGACAAGGGGAAGATCGTTATCAGGTCGTTCGAAAAAGTCGCGCAGCGCGGAAACATCCTCAAGTGTGAGCGTGTTAAGCGCCGAAGTCTTCAAGGTCAGAAGAAGTACGCCATCCAGATACTGTGTTTCATATGTCATGTCATTTACCAGTTTTCTGCAAAGGGTCGCACAATTACATCAAAAGTCCAGGTGGATTTATGCTGATGCGCAAGATGAAAGACCTCACTGGCGATGGCATCGGGGTTTGAGAAAAACTCGGAACGGTCTTTTGTCCAGCCTTTCGGGGGCTCCAGCCAGTCAGGACGGCTTCCTTTCTCTCCAAGCCAGCTCACATCAATGGCCGCATCCACGGAAAGATAGCCTACATGAATGCCTTGCGGGCCCAAATCCCGCGCCATCGCTTCTGCAAGAACACGCTGGGCTGCTTTTGTCGGGGCAAATAAAGCATAGTTCGGCACCCCGCGGTAAGAGGCTGTGTTGCCGGTCGCTATGATCGCACCACTGCCCGCCTCGATCATGTCAGGGGCAACAAGTTGGGAAAGACGCAATAATGCCGTCGTGTTCACCCGAAAATTGTCCTCTAATGCTTTTGTGTCACCCTTTTGAAAACGATCAAAACTATGGGAAACCGCATTATGGATCAGTATAGAGGGGGACCCGAGCCGGGACCCGATTTCCTCCATAAGCCGCTCAAGTCCCGAAAGATCGGCCACATCCCCGACAAAGGCATGTGCCGTCTCGATTTCCGCTTCCAAGGCCGACAGCCGATCCCTGGACCGGGCGATCATTGCAACATCATAACCACTTTCGGTGAACCGCCGCACCAGGGCTGATCCGGTCGCATCGCCAACCCCGGTAACGACACAGACCGGACGGTCCGCTTTATTTCGAAGAAGAGAGGGGGTCATTAGGCCGCTCTCTGATCTTCAAAAGGTTTGCCATATTTCTCATCGGTTTTTCCGGTCTTCAGAACCTGATGAATTTCCGAATTAAACTCATAAGTCCGTACCCATTCCACATCGCCCGGCTGCATGGCCCGTCTTGAATGAGGGGAACGAGACGGCCTGATATAGGAAACCTGAACCATCCGGCAGGCCTGACCCCCGAAATCATACATATATTCCCCATCCGTTCGGGCCATCCGTGCCCGGTACAGTTTCCAGAACTGTCCGTCATGGGCAAAAATATCGAAAGTGAGCTCATGGGTATCATATTGCCAATGCCAGACCGTTCCCTTCTCGATGAGGGTCCAGTCCTCAAGACGGCTGCCGTCCTGAAAAACCTCGCCGACACTTTTCCAACCGAGTGTATCGCTCATTTCTCTATCCTTTCTTCACTTCTGTTCAATGAAAGGCATCCTTCAGGACGGTATTGAGGAGGGGGGACCTCACCGTCCTGAAGCACACCCGAGGGGTCTCTTCCGTTAAATATCTGCTGGGATATCTTCAGCCACACGGATAAGCTCATGGGTGTCGATATCGTAAAGAAACCCAAAAACGCTGACATGCGGCGGGGTTCCCGGTGCCTCCCTGATCAGTTGTACGTCATGGGGGAGGGAGGAATTGAAGTCGGAAATGCACACACTTTCATCGGGATAAACACCTGCAATACTGTGCCCGTGTTCTGATTCAAAAGCGGCTTCAATTCCGGCTTTTGTGTAAGAGGTTGCCCCGCAATGAGTGTGGTGAACCACAACGATATTTTCGACGCCCATAAGATGCTGACCAACGGTTATGGACCTTAGCGCATCAACGGCGCGCCCGCCGGCAACAACCACATCAAGCATGGTGGTAGTGACGCCTATGGTGTCGCCGGCATCATCTGTCACCGGCTCCCCGGGATAGGTTTCACCCAGGGCTTTTGCAACCGCGTTCGGGATCCCTCTTGCGCGCGGGTCATAACAATAGATCACGATCGTCTTCAACGGCATCAACGCCGCGAAGGCTTCCCGGGTTGCGCTTTCCTTATAGTCCGGGGCTTTTGAAAAGGCGTATTGATCAAAGTCCTGAGGCCAGGTTTTCATGACATCTCCTCGGGTGATAAAAGGGGCGGCCGCTTGGCATCGCCGCGGAAAAACCCTTAATTAAATTGATCCAGAATAATTTTTCTCGGATCTCGATAGTCAATAATTGTGGATTATATTAGAAAGGACAAACGAGAGTTTATAACCCTAGGCTTAGAAAAATTAGGTCAAATTATGAGACGTGTTCATCCCCTGAATGCCTTGCGCGCTTTTGAAGCCTCTGCGCGGCACCTGAATTTCGTCCGTGCAGCGGAGGAGCTGAACGTGACGCCGGCAGCGATCAGCCACCAGGTCAAGAAGCTGGAAGCTTATCTCGGAGTGCAACTGTTCAACCGCCAATCCCGGGGGATCACCCTCACCATTGCCGGTGACAAGCTGCTGTTTCGGGTCTCCGACGCCTTCGATCGCCTTGATGCTGCTGTTGAAAGCCTTCTCCTGGATGAAGGCGCCGGGGCGCTGACACTCAGTGTCGCCCCTGCCTTTGCCATAAAATGGCTGATCCCGCGGCTTTCCTGCTTCAAGGCGCACTATCCGGACATTGATGTGAGGATTTCCTCCTCCACCCATCTTGCCGATTTCAACGGAGACGGATTTGATGCTGCTATCCGTCTTGGCAGTGGTGACTATCCCGGGCTGCATGCGGAATTTCTGTTCAATGAAACCGTTACCCCCATGTGCAGCCCGAGACTGATCGAAGGCGCCCGCCCGATCAGCCACCCGAAAGATTTGACGGAACATACGCTTCTTCATGACGATTCAATAGTATTTGGTGCCGAGCAAACGGATTGGGCCACCTGGTTTGAAAAGGCAGGTATTCAGTATCAGGGTACAGTCAGCGGTCCGAGATTTGATCAACCCAACCACGCGATACAGGCGGCGATCGATGGCACCGGCGTCGCGCTCGGCTGGCGCCGCCTTGCAGGAGACGATATTGCCGCCAGGCGGCTCATCGAACCGTTCTCGCTTGAGCTGCCGATGCAATCTTCATTTTATTTTGTGTATCCCAGGGCTTTTAAAAACCGGAAAAAAATCAGGTTTTTTCAAAACTGGATCCTGAAAGAGCTTTCCCCTGTTTAGGCGGCTACCAGTTTTTCCAGCCCCTTGAGCCAGCCTTTCTTCAAGGTAATCCTGGCATTCTCATCCATCTCGAAATGATCGATCCCGTCAAGGCGGGTGACCTGACCATCTGCGGCAGTCATGATCAAAACCCAGCTCGCAAAGGCTGTTTTTCCTTCTGCAACCACCGAAAGAGGTTCATAGGTGTGTTTACCGAGAATTTGAAAGCCCGCTTCAAAAGCGGCCCGAATATCGGTTTTGCCCGTATATTCATTTCCCCGCTGCCCGTCGCCAAGCACATCGCAATAGACTGATTTTTCAGAAAAATGCTCCATGATCCGGTCAATGTCCTGAACAGCAAAAGCCGAAACCATGTCCGCAGCAGTTCGCCTGCAACGCTCTGTCAGTGATAATTCAAGCTCTTGTTTTTGGGATTTTAGTATCTTTGTCATGTTGAAACTCCCTTTTCAGTCTATATACTGACTACGGGTCAATAAATACTGACCGAGAGTCGGTAAGTCAAGGAGAAACAAGTTGCCTACCCAGGAGGAAAGGAAAGCTGCTACTCGGGCAGCCATTATCGAGGCGGCCAGATCCTCCTTTGGATCGCGGGGATTTCACGGCACAAAAATAGAAGATGTTGCCGTGGCCGCCGGGGTTGCGAAAGGGGCGGTCTATCATCACTTTAAAAACAAGGAGGAGCTGTTCGAAGCGGTCCTTGAAATAGTGACGGTCGATTTACGCAAGGCAATCGAGAAAAAACTGCAGACAAGCGAGATCAGCGTCACTGCGCTTGTCATGGCCGTGGAACTTTTCTTCCGCGCATGCTCCGATCCGGAAACACGGCAGATATTCCTGATCGATGCCCCTGTCGTGCTCGGATACGGGACGTGGCAACGACTGGATACAGAAGCCTTCGGGCAGATGGTTTTTTCCTCACTTGAGGCGGCCATGGATCAGGGTGTCATTCGCCGACAACCCCTGGAAGCACTGACCCATATCATTCTTGGAGGCCTGCAGGCGGCAGCGGTCAATTGCGCCGGTCAGGATGATTTTGAAAGCGCAACCAGGGACTATCTGAAGGTCTTTGAAAAACTGCTTCAGGGGCTTTCATAACAGCAGATTTCGGCGCCGGGAGAAGGCCACGCTGATCCCTCCCGGTTTCTACGCTTAGCCTATGCCAACGGGCACGGATCCCGGGAAGCCGCAAAAGGCCGGAGACAAAAAAGATCTTTGATATCGGTTTAATGAAGAAAATTTGGAGCGGGCGATGAGATTCGAACTCACGACCCTAACCTTGGCAAGGTTATGCTCTACCCCTGAGCTACGCCCGCTCGGCGACAGTTGTTACTGCGAGGCGGGATAATAGTTATCTTCAAACCGAATGCAAGCCTGTTTTTCAAAAAAACGCAAAATATTTTTCCCCATAGGCATTTCAAGGCTTTAGGCCTATTCTGGCGCCCAAATCCACCAAAAAAGGATCATTTGATATGGCCGCCACGCCGGAAGACTTATTTGCCCGTCTGGACAAATTGGGAATCACCCATAAAACCCATCATCACGCGCCGGTCTTCACTGTAGAGGAAGCGCAAGCCGTTTCTCGCGAACTGGAGGGCGGACATAGCAAGAACTTGTTTTTAAAAGACAAAACAGGTGATCTTTATCTTCTTGTCTGCCTGGAAGAAACAAAAGTGGATTTGAAAAGCCTCAGAAAAAAAATCGGTGCGAAGAGTCTCAGCTTCGGAAAAGCAGAGCTTTTGATCGAGACTTTGGGGATCGAACCGGGCTCTGTCACTCCTTTTTCCCTGATCAATGATCCCTCTCACAAAGTGCGGGTTTTGCTCGATGAGGCCATGATGAAAGAGACCTATCTCAACTTTCATCCCTTGATTAATGACAAAACAACGCAAATTTCATCTGTGGGCTTGAAAAAATTCATCGAGGATTGCGGACATGAGGTTAAAATCATTGATCCGTCACCCTCCGAGGGGGCCGCTTAAAAGCTGGACGCGCCTTGATAGCTGGATATACTCAGCCCTTCGTTGGATTGACTTAATAAAATTGGTATACTCACCCTATGGAAACGCTCGTGGATAGTAATGCCGGATCGCCTGGCAACTGGATCATCGATGGAACAGCCGAGAGCTTTAACGCTGACGTTGTTACCGCCAGCCAGGAACGCCTTGTTCTTGTGGATCTCTGGGCGCCCTGGTGCGGGCCCTGCAAACAACTTGGACCGGTTCTTGAAAAAATCGTCGGGAATGCTGGCGGCGCCGTCTCGCTAGTGAAAATCGACATTGACCAGAACCCGCAAATTGCTCAGGCCCTGCGTGTTCAATCCATTCCCGCTGTCTTTGCCTTCAAGAACGGGCAGCCGGTTGACGCCTTTATGGGGGCGCTGCCGGAAAGCGAGATCAAGAAATTCATCGAGAAAAATGCCGGCGCTGCCATTGGTCCCTCCCCGGTTGAGGCCGCCATGGAAGCAGGCCTTGCTGCTCTGGAAGAAGAGAATATCGAGGTCGCCCTTGCCGCTTTTGCGCAAATTCTGGATGTTGAGCCGGAAAATGCGGAAGCCAAGGCTCATCTCGCCCGCGTCTATCTGATGATGAGCGAGACGGAAGCCGCCCAAAATCTTCTGGACACCATCGACGATAAGGAAAAGGACAATCCTGCGGTTTCAGCAGCTTTTGCAGCCTTGTCGCTCGCCGAAAACGCGGCCAATGCCGGTGATCTTGCCCCGCTGCTGGCAAAAGTTGACAGCGATCCTGAAGACCTGGACGCCCGGCTGGATCTGGCCCGCGCCCAGATCGGGGCGGGACAGCATAAGGAAGGCGGCGACAATCTTCTCGAAATCATCCGCCGGGACAGGGAATGGAAGGATGCCATTGCCCGTCAGGAACTATTGAAACTGTTCGAGGTTCTGGGTCCCATGCATGACATCACCAAAGACCTTCGGCGCGGTCTTTCGTCCCTGTTATTTTCATGAGTGATCAGGGCACCACATCAGGACTGGAAGAACTCCCGGCGATCCTGCCGGTCTTCCCGCTGACCGGTGCCCTTCTGCTCACCACCGGACAGCTTCCGCTCAATGTGTTTGAGCCGCGCTATGTGGACATGGTGCGCGATGCCATGGAAAGCCATCGGGTCATCGGTATCATCCAGCCAAGAGATCCTGAAAATATGGTGCATGAGCCCCCGCTCTATTCAGTGGGGTGTGCCGGAAAAATCTGTGAATTTGCTGAAACCGAAACCGATATTTTCCGTATCACCCTGGAAGGCATGTGCCGTTTTCAGGTGACCGAGGAAATCGAGCGGGTGACCAAATACCGCCAGGTCAAAGCGGATTACACACCGTTCGAGCAGGATCGGGTTCCACCAAAGGAACGCCTGGTGGATCGCAATGCGTTACAAGGCGTGCTCAAGCATTTCCTCGAATTTGAAAATGAGGAAGAAGACTGGGAAGCGCTGAACTCCCTTGCGGATGACAATCTCGTCAATTCCCTTTCCATGATCTGTCCCTTTTCTCCCGCAGAAAAACAGGCGCTTCTGGAAGCAAAGAATGTCCTGGCGCGAGCGGAACTTCTCATCAGTCTGCTGACCATGATGATGCAGCAGACGAGCCCCAACAGAACCCTGCAATAGGGTCGGAGTCAAAGATTTTGAGCGACACATCTTCCCCTTCATCCGGTGCCTCTACCGTCGATCCCAAATTGCTGGAAATCCTGGTTTGCCCGGTTACCAAAACCTCCCTGGAATTTGACCGCGACAAGGCGGAGCTGATCAGCAAAAAAGCCGGTCTCGCCTTTCCTATTCGCAATGGCATTCCCATCATGCTGGTGGATGAAGCACGGGTCCTGGAAGATTAATCTGTCAGGAAGTAAAAGGGTTGGGCCATGGATACACAGCTATATGATCAGGCCGGGCGGCCAAAGCCGACAGAAATTCGACTGAGGAAAGAGGAAAAGCAACTGCTTGTTTCCTTTGCTGATGGTCACAGCTTCACCTTCCCGGCTGAGCTCTTGCGTGTGGAAAGCCCTTCTGCCGAGGTCCAGGGCCATAATCCTTCTCAAAAGCAGATTATCTCGGGCCGCCGTCATGTGGGGATCATGGGCATTGAGCCGGTGGGCCATTATGCGGTCCGGCTGCAGTTTGATGACCTGCATGATACCGGCCTTTTTTCCTGGAGTTATCTTTACAGCCTCGGCCTTTCCCAGGAAGAAGTCTGGGAAGCCTATCTTGCCAATCTGGAAAAAGAGGGCCTGAGCCGCGATCCCTGAAATACACTTACTCAGTCTGCCAAACATGTATCCTGCAAGCGGGAAAGATAGATTTTGGCGGCTTTGGTCAGTGAGTCTCTTTCCGTATCTGATAGCACTGATGTCAGTCTGGCCTGATTTTCCGCATGAACAGTCACTACCCTGTTGATAAGGTCGTATCCTTCGGGTGTTAAGGAAACCAGAAAGCTCCTTTTGTCTGCCGCCTGCTGCCTCCGCGAAACAAGTCCCTTCTTGATCAGCTGATCAACCCGATTGGTCATTGAACCTGAGGTTACCATCATGGTTTCCAGAAGCTGATTTGGTGAAAGGGCATGCGGCGGCCCGGAACGCAACAATGTTGCCAGGACATCAAACCCTGCTGCCGTCAGACCGTATTGCCTATGCAGTTTTTCCATTTCCTGGCTAAGAAGAGCTGATAGACGCAGCAACCGGCCAATCAATGCCATAGGATCCGTATCCAGGTCCGGGCGCTGCACCTTCCACTGATCTTTTATTCTATCGATTTCATCCATCTGACAGTTATGCCACTTATTATCTTGACGTCAAGATATTTACATTTATCTTGATATCAAGATAAATACAATCTCAATGAACATGACCCGATTTAGCCATCTGCTCCTTACCTCCCTTGCGCCAGTAATCTGGGGAAGCAGCTATATAGTAACGACCGAGCTTCTAGCCAATCTGGATCCTCTGACGATTTCGCTCCTGAGGGCTTTGCCCGCAGGTCTTGTTTTGCTGCTTGTCACACGCAAGCTTCCCCGGGGAATCTGGATCCCGAAAATGCTTGTGCTGGGAGCGTTGAATTTTTCTATATTCTGGTCTCTTCTCTTTCTTGCAGCATATCGCCTGCCAGGAGGCATCGCAGCAATCATGGGGGCTCTTCAGCCATTGATCGTCATATTCGCGGCTCGGATATTGCTGCATGACACTATTCGCCCGCTTGCCATTTTAGCAGTATTCATCGGGATCTGCGGCGTTAGTCTCATTGTCCTGATGCCAACCTACAGACTGGATACGATCGGTATATGCGCCGGGATACTGGGGTCAGCTTCAATGGCAACTGGAACCGTACTCAGTCGCAAATGGCACCCTCCGGTTTCAGCACTGACCTTCACATCCTGGCAGTTGGTTGCAGGGGGTGTACTTCTTCTCCCCTTTTTTTCTTTTACAGAAACCAGCCTGTCAGCATTGACGACACTTAATCTTCTTGGACTTGGATATCTTGGATTTATTGGAGCGGGATTAACCTATATTCTCTGGCTCAGAGGTCTTCAAAAACTGGATCCGACCGCCATCTCCCTGCTCGGTTTTCTAAGCCCGCTTAGCGCCATTTTGCTGGGTTGGGCAATTCTCGGAGAAACTCTCAATCTGACACAACTTTCCGGTTGCGGCCTCACTTTAGCCGGGCTTGCTATCGGGCAGTATGCCCAAAGACCGGGACAGAAAAGACACCTTTCCTGATGCTAAAGCGGCTTTCCGTCAAGCAGACGGGGCAGAACACCCACTGTGCCCCGGGCATGCTCCATAAAGAAGCCTTTCAGGCGCGGCATCTTGTCCACTGCAGCTAGCCCGAGATCACGGGCAAGGCGCACTGGCGCTACATCGGTGACAAAGAGCTTGTTGAGGCCATCTGTAATCGCCAGTAGCACCAGACTGTCAAACCGCCGCCAGCGCTGATAGTGATCCAGCATAGACTGCGTTCCGATATCCTGACCAAGCCTTGCAGTATCGATAATCACTTCGGCAAGGGCCGCCACATCCCGAAGTCCGAGATTAAGTCCCTGCCCGGCGATCGGATGCATGCCATGGGCCGCATCCCCCACCAGCGCCAGTCTTTCATCAATATAGCTGTCCGCCTGATGCAGGGCCAGCGGATAGCTCCAGCGCGGGCCCACAACCTCCAGCTTGCCAAGATAATCGCCAAAGCGGCGGGCCATCTGGGCTGTGAAATCCCCCTCATCCAGTGTCATGATTTTTGCCGCCATCTCTGTGCTTTCTGTCCAGACGAGCGATGAGCGATTGTTGCTCATGGGCAGGATGGCGAAGGGACCGGGATTTAAAAACCTCTCCTGGGCAACCCCTCTATGGGGTTTTTCGTGGGCAACGGTGCAGACAATCCCGCTTTGATGGTAGGACCAGCCCACTTTTCCAATTCCGGCCGCCTCACGCAGCGGGGAGGTCCGGCCATCCGCGGCAACCACCAGCCGCGCCTCGATCTTGCGGTCGTCTTTCAAACTGGCAACGACCCCGTCAGCAGACCGGTCGATCCTTTCATACTGAACC
Organism: Sneathiellales bacterium; assembly: GCA_022360775.1. Classification (GTDB taxonomy): domain Bacteria; phylum Pseudomonadota; class Alphaproteobacteria; order Sneathiellales; family Sneathiellaceae; genus Sneathiella. The sequence goes on from JAKSCD010000129.1 coordinate 17,827, forward strand.
GGCGCCAGAATATGCAGGCTGTCAATTTCCTCAGCCCGTTTTTGCAGCGCCACACGCATATGCCGGTTTTCCACCAGATGGCCAAAAGGTTCATCACCCAGCTGACGGTGGTCATAATGCAGGAAAAATCTGGACGGCCCGTCTGTGATACGAATATCGAGCATGGGTTCCGCATCATCGATATGCTCCCAAACCCCTATGGATTTGAGCATATTGCGCGACGCATGGGCAATGGCGGAAACCCGGCCGTCAAAGGTTGTTTCTATGACCGCAGTGGGCGCTTGTCGTTCCAGCACAGTGACATCCAGACCCGCTGAGGAAAGAGCGATGGCAAGCGGCATGCCGTTCAGCCCGCCCCCGACAATCAACACATCAGTCTTTATTGCATTCTGTTTTTTCATCTCTCGCCTCTTTCACGGATCGGCCAGCTCTTGCTCCCTTTTAAGATTATCGCTAACCTCCTGCAATGACAAATAACTGGCACACATTTTCAGCGCTTACGCTGGGGGAAAAGATAGAACAGGGTGAAATTGATCCTGTTGATCTTACGCAATATTTTCTGGATCGGATCAGACAAAAAGACCCGGAAAATGTGATCTATGTCCGGCTGACCGAAGAAAGGGCCATGGGTGAAGCGAAAGCGGCCTCGAAACGGGCAAAGCTGAAACAACGGCGCAGCCCGCTGGATGGAGTGCCGATTTCATGGAAAGATCTCTTCGATACAGCGGGCGTTGCAACGGAAGCCGGTGCCAAACTGCTCGAAGGACGCGTGCCGACAAAAGATGCGGAATGCCTGGAACGGGCAACGCGCGCCGGTCTGATCTGTCTTGGTAAAACCAATATGCCCGATGTGGCTTTTTCCGGGCTTGGCAATAATGCCTGGACCGGCACAGGCGCCAACCCGTTTGATACGGATAATGTCCGGGTGCCCGGCGGCTCTTCCTCAGGCGCAGCCCTTTCCGTCTATCATGGGCTTGCCGCAGCCGGGATCGGATCGGATACGGCGGGATCTGTCCGCATTCCGTCAGCCTGGTGCGGGATAACAGGTCTTAAAACCACCCATGGGCTTATCTCCCTGGAAGGCTCGGTCCCCTTGTCCCCGAGCCAGGATACCGTCGGGCCGCTCACCCGGGATATTGCCGATGCCAATGCGCTTTGCGCCATTTTATCCGGCAAACCTGCCGCGGATCTGACCGGCGCCTCCCTGAAAGGCGCACGAATCCTGAAAGCGCGGACCGTTTTTAGAGATCTTGTTGATCCGGCCTATCAGGCGAAAATTGACGACGGGCTTGCCCTTTTGGAAAAAGCCGGTGCGGAAATCATCGAAAAGGATGTTCCTGTCTTTCAGGATATTCTCGAAGCCACTGCCGAGAAAGGCTCACCCGCCAATATTGAAGGCAATATCCTCTGGGCGGACGGGATCCGGAAAAATCCGGACGGCATGTTCGCTCCCATCGCCCGACGCTTCCTGTCAGCAGACGATTTCAGGGCCACCGGTATCGTCAGCCTTTATATGACACTTGAACAGTTTCAAAAGCGCTATTTGAAGGAAACAGCCGGTTTTGACCTGGTCGTTGGCGCCACGGTGCCGGAAAAACCACCACTTCTGCAGCCCCTTTATGAAGATGAGGCGCTTTATTTAAAGGCCGCCATGATGTCCATCAGCCTGACCCGGCTTGGAAATCTGCTGGGCTTATGTGCAACTTCACTCCCTTGCGGTCTTGCGGAAGGCTTTCCCGTCGGCATGATGCTGATGGCTCCTCCATTTCAGGAAAACAGGCTTCTCCGGCTCAGTGTTGCCACGGAAAATGCCCTCAGGCCATTAAATGCCTAAATTTTAATCGCTGATTATTTTTTAGGCATATACAGCCTCCAAATCCTGCACTCTAAACGCCTATTTTTTAGGCGTTTTTTTCTATCTATTTGATTTAATTCAATAAATTATCCGAATAAAAAACTGGCACGGGTTTTGAAATCTCAAGGTGGAGCACAGGGTCTTCCCTGCACCCACAACAGACTTGAGGTGAAAAATGAAACTTGTAATGGCCATTATCAAGCCGTTCAAACTGGATGAAGTAAGGGATGCCCTTACCGCGATCGGAGTGGATGGCCTCACGGCAACCGAGGTCAAGGGATTTGGCCGACAAAAGGGACATACGGAGATCTATCGAGGTGCCGAATATGCCATCTCCTTTCTTCCAAAAATAAAAATCGAAGTCGCCGTCAAGGATGATCTGACCGAACAGGTGGTGGAAACCATCCAGCAAACTGCCCAGACCGGGCAAATCGGTGACGGCAAAATCTTTGTTCTTGATCTTGTCAGCGCGGTCCGCATCCGCACTGGTGAAAAAGACGCCTGTGCATTGTAGGAGGCAAAAATGCGCAACATACTTACCCGTTTAAAACCTGCCCTCGCAGGTCTGTTTCTCGCAAGCACTCTTCCTGCGGCGGCCCAGGCGGCTGTCGATCCGGAAACCGCTTATGTCCTGAACTCTTTTTCCTTTCTGGTGAACGGCGCGCTTGTCATGTGGATGGCCGCTGGATTTGCCATGCTGGAAGCGGGCCTTGTCCGCAAGAAAAATACAGCAACCATCTGCCTGAAAAATATCGCTCTTTATTCCCTTTCCGGCCTTACCTTCTACCTGGTCGGCTATAACCTGATGTATATGGATGTGACCGGGCTGATTGGCTCTTTCAGTCCTTTCTGGTGCCCAGATGATGCCGCCGCTCTTGGTGGTACCTTTGACGAGGGCGGATATTCCGCGTCTTCCGACTGGTTCTTCCAGATGGTCTTTGTCGCAACAGCGGCCTCCATCGTCTCCGGCGCCCTTGCCGAGCGGATCAAGCTCTGGTCTTTCCTGGCTTTTGTTCTTCTCCTGACCGCGATTATCTATCCGATCCAGGGCTCCTGGGTATGGGGTGGCGGCTGGCTCGATGCCATGGGCTTCTCCGATTATGCCGGCTCTACCCTTGTTCACTCAGTTGGTGGCTGGGCAGCCCTAACAGGCGCAATTGTCCTGGGTCCGCGCAAAGGCAAATATGCAAAAGACGGTCGGGTTCAGCCTATTCCTGGCGCCAATCTGCCGCTGGCCACACTGGGTACCTTCATTCTGTGGCTCGGCTGGTTCGGCTTTAACGGCGGTTCAGTTCTGGCGCTTGGCTCTGCAGCCAGCGTGATCGAAATGGCCAATGTCTTCGCCAATACCAATATGGCAGCTGTCGGCGGTGTCCTTGCAGCCATGGTCGCAACACAGCTCATTTATAAAAAGGTCGATCTGACCATGGCGCTTAACGGTGCGATTGCCGGTCTGGTTTCCATCACTGCAGAACCGGCTGATCCGACCCTCGGTATGGCAGCCCTTATCGGTGCTGTTGGCGGCATCATTGTCGTGATTGCAGTGCCGCTTCTTGACAAGTTTAAAATCGATGATGTGGTCGGTGCGATTTCAGCCCACCTGTTCGCCGGTATCTGGGGCACGCTTGCGGTCGCCATTTCCGATGCGGAAGCCAGCGTTCTTGTCCAGGCCACTGGTGTTATCGCGATTGGTGCCTTTGCCCTGGTGCTCAGCGGTATCTTCTGGATGATCCTGAAATACACCATTGGTATCCGGGTCAGTGAAGAGGAAGAGGCCGGTGGTCTCGATAAAGCGGAACTAGGACTGGAAGCCTATCCGGAATTCGGTCCGTCCACCTGATGATCAGGGGAAGGCAGGTCTTTGGGAGACAGGGGGGACCTGCCTTAATAGGGGACAAATGCCTGAAAAATGATCGGCAATTGATTAATTATTAGGCATTTGCCCCCCATCTCATCGCTTATTTTCAAGGCTTTTGCTTTGAAAATAAGCATTTTTGTATTTGGCACAGTCCTTGATAGAGAACCTCGCAAAAAACAATTTTGCAAAAGAGGTTTCAGTGATGGATGCGTCGATTACCGGGACGGACGTCCTGTTTATTCTGCTCGGTGCGATTATGGTTTTTGCCATGCATGCGGGTTTTGCTTTCCTTGAGGTGGGAACAGTCCGGCGAAAGAACCAGGTCAATGCCCTGGTCAAGATTTTGGTGGATTTCGCGGTTTCCACGATTTGTTATTTCTTCATCGGATATGCAGTTGCCTATGGGGTGGATTTTCTCGTCTCCGCCCGGGTGCTGACCGGCGAGGTCAGCGCCGAAGGATATTCCTTTGCCAGTAACGGCTATGATCTGGTCAAGTTCTTCTTCCTGCTTACCTTTGCCGCCGCCATTCCCGCCATCATCTCCGGCGGCATTGCCGAGCGCGCCAAATTCTGGCCGCAACTGGCGGCCACCGCCATCCTGACGGCACTTGCCTATCCGTTTTTCGAAGGCATTATCTGGGGCGGTGCCTTCGGTCTGCAGGATCAGATCGAAGCGTCCTTCGGGGTTCCCTTCCATGATTTTGCCGGTTCCATCGTCGTCCATGGCGTGGGAGGCTGGATTGCCCTCGGGGCGGTTTTAATGCTGGGGGCTCGCATGGGCCGCTATCGCAAGGACGGACGTGTTGTCGGTATTCCGCCGTCCAATATTCCGTTTCTCGCCCTTGGCTCCTGGATCCTCTGTATCGGCTGGTTCGGCTTTAATGTCATGAGCGCGCAGACCATAGGCAGCGTATCGGGACTTGTCGCCATGAATTCCCTGATGGCCATGATCGGTGGAATTCTTACCTCCCTTCTGATGGGGCGCAATGATCCCGGCTTTGTTCATAACGGGGCCCTGGCCGGACTGGTGGCGGTCTGCGCAGGATCAGATGTCATGCATCCCGTTGGCTCGCTCCTTACCGGCGGTGTTGCCGGAGCACTGTTCGTCTACAGCTTTACCCTCTGCCAGAACAAACTGAAAATCGATGATGTGCTGGGGGTCTGGCCCCTTCATGGGCTTTGTGGTCTCTGGGGCGGAATTGCAGCGGGCATTTTTGGCCTCGAAGCCCTTGGCGGGCTTGGCGGCGTCAGCCTCACCGTCCAGATCCTCGTCTCCCTTCTCGGCTGTGCCTACGCCCTCGGGATCGGGCTCGTGGTCTACGGCCTTCTCAGGAAAACGGTGGGCATTCGTCTGGATGAACAAGCTGAATTTGACGGGGCTGATCTCAGCATTCACAAGATCGGTGCCTATCCTGAAGAGGATGTCCGCTACTAACCTATAAGTTGAAAGCGGCATTTCCGGCGTCAGAAGGACTTCCTTCCCCTCCTTCTGGCGCTCTTTTTATGAAGATTAGGTTAAGAAATATCACTTTTGTGTTACTTTGAACTAAAACAATTTCACCATATACATCAATAGTAGTATAAACTAATACTGAACAAAAGAAGAACATTGTATAAAAACTAGGCAAAACCGAGAAAAAAAACACTCGTTTTTAGATATAGGGAGAAAGCCCCTTGTGTCTTTTCGCGCATTTCACTAGTTTTGTTTTTGTTTTGTACTCACTCCTCTCCTGTTCTTTTTAGACGGCACGGCCATGAATTCAGACCTCGATTTGCTTCGTCCCTCTCCTTTTGTCGCCTTGAGAACCCTGTTGGAGCCGCTGACCCCGAACCCGGCGTTCAAACCACTGACACTGACCATTGGCGAGCCACAAAATCAACCACCGCAATTCATGAAAAACGTCCTGAAGGAACAGGATAATCTTTATGAAAAATACCCGCCAAACACCGGAACGGAGGAATTGAGAGAAGCCATCACCAGCTGGCTCGCTCGCCGCTATTCCCTTCCCGAAGGCATGGTGGATGCCGATCGTCATATCACACCGGTCAACGGCACCAAGGAAGCCCTGTATATGCTGGCCCAGCTGCTCACGGACCGGCAGCATACGGATAAGGAAAAACCGGCGATCCTGCTCCCCAATCCCTATTATCATGTCTATTATGCCGCGGCCGTCATGGCAGGGGCTGAACCCGTCCTTCTTCACGCTACCAAAGAAACGAATTTCATGCCGGACCTTGAGACGCTGGATGAGGCGCTTCTTGAGCGAACCACGGCCTTTTATCTTTGCAATCCTTCCAATCCTCAAGGGACCGCCGCCGACGAGGCCTATCTTGAAAAGGCTCTTTTCCTTTCAAGGGCCCATAACTTCACCCTTGTGGTCGATGAATGCTATACGGAGATTTATGATCAGGAACCGCCTGTCGGCATTCTCGAAATCCTGAAAGCGCGCGGAGAAGGCCTTGACGGTGTCATGAGCTTTCACTCCCTGTCAAAGAGATCAAGCGCGGCGGGCCTGCGATCTGGCTTTATTGTCGGCGATCCGGCACTCACCAAAGCCTTTCTCAATCTTCGCAATTTTGCCGGCGCCGCTTCTCCCCTGCCTGTATGCGCCGCTGCGGCTGCCCTTTGGCAGGAGGATGAACATGTTGCCGCAAATCGGTCACGCTATCGGCGCAATATTGACATCGCCGAAAAATACCTTGGAGGACGGTTTGATTTTTACAGACCGCCGGGGGGCTTTTTTCTCTGGCTCAATGTCGAGGATGGTGTGACGGCCGCAAAAAAACTCTGGTCTGAGGCGGCAGTACGGGTCATTCCGGGTGAATATTTGAGCGTGACCGATGAAAAGGGATTTAATCCGGGCAAGCCCTATATCCGCGTTGCACTGGTGCATGATCCAGAAATCATGGAAGAGGCTTTATCCCGGCTGGCCAATGTTCTATAGAAGTACTTATGAATTTTAAAGGTTCCGGATCCAAATCAATTTCCCTTCTGCCAAGCGGGAGTACAGATTTTCTGTATCGCCGGGCGGTCGAGCTGTTAGGTGTTTCACTTCTTGTCCTTGCGGTCCTCGGGGCGGTGATGCTGCTCACCTATTCACCGCTTGATCCCAATTTCAATCACGCCACCAGTGCAGAGCCGGAAAACCTTCTGGGCACCGTCGGGGCCTATGGCGCGGATCTGTTGCTTCAAACCATCGGGCTTGGCAGCGTTCTGCTTCTTCTGGGGCTTGTCGCCTGGGCCTGGCGGGTCACCTCACACAAGGGATTAAAATGGGGTTGGGTCCATGTTGCCCTGTTACCCTTCGGTATTTCTGTAACCGCTGGCGCATTATCCAGCCTTCCGCTCGCTGAAAGCTGGGCCCTCAATGCCGGCTTTGGCGGGATTGTCGGCGATGTAATCTTTAACGGCCTGGTTCTTCTGGGGACTAAAACCGGCCTTCAGATACCCGATTTCCTGATCGCCCTTCTGCTGCTGATCCTTGGCGGCACCCTTCTTGTTCTTGCCTATGCCCTGCCCCTCGCTGAATGGCTTGGAATGGGACGCTCTGTTGTTGCAGGCGGGAAGAAACTGGCCAGCCTCTCCGGCTATTTGAAAGGTCTGAAGTTTAAAGCTGTTTCTGCTGATGACGAGGAAGAAGAGGCCATGCTGCTCGGCAGCGCGCCGCAAGCCGAGGAAAAACCAAAAGCCAGAGTCAGGAAGAAAAAGGCAGTCCTGAAAGCGGAGAAAGAAGACCGGGTCAACGAGCCTAAAATCGAAACGCAGCGAAAAGAGGTCAAGGCCAGCAAGCGGGTTGCAGCCGAAAAACAGACGGCGCTTGATCTGGGACCTTCCGATATTTACCAGCTTCCGCCGCTTAGCCTCCTGGCCCTGCCCGATGGCAAACTGGTGAATAAGCCGTTAAGCGAGGAATCCCTGCAAAATAACGCCCGCCTTCTGGAAGGTGTTCTGGATGATTATGGTATCAAGGGGGAAATCAGCCGGGTAAGGCCAGGACCCGTGGTCACCCTTTATGAGCTGGAACCTGCGCCGGGCCTCAAAAGCTCCCGCGTAATCGGCCTTGCGGATGATATTGCCCGTTCAATGAGTGCCATTTCTACCCGTATCGCTGTCATCCCGGGCCGAAATGCTATCGGCATCGAACTGCCCAACCAGCGCCGGGAAACGGTCCTCCTGAGGGAACTTCTTTCGACCGCGACTTATGAAAGCACCAATTCCAAACTCACCCTTGCATTGGGTAAGGATATTGGCGGTGATCCGGTGGTTGCGGATCTCGCACGCATGCCGCATCTTCTGATTGCCGGTACAACAGGCTCCGGTAAATCGGTTGCTGTCAACACCATGATCCTCAGCCTTCTTTACCGCCTGCCACCGGAAGAATGCCGCTTTATCATGATCGACCCGAAAATGCTGGAACTTTCGGTCTATGACGGTATTCCGCATCTTCTCGCCCCTGTGGTAACCGAGCCGGGCAAGGCTGTGGTTGCCCTTAAATGGGCTGTGAAAGAGATGGAGAACCGCTATCGCAAGATGGCCGAGCTCGGGGTTAGGAATGTTGACGGGTATAACCAGCGCATCCGTGAAGCCAAGAAACGCGGTGAGGAACTGAAACGCACCGTACAGACCGGATTTGATGCCACAACCGGGGAACCGGTTTTTGAAGAACGGGTTCTGGATACGGATCCGCTTCCTATGATCGTGATCATCGTTGACGAAATGGCAGATCTGATGATGGTTGCCGGCAAGGATATCGAAGCCGCTGTCCAGCGTCTGGCCCAGATGGCTCGTGCAGCGGGACTTCATGTGATCATGGCAACCCAGCGTCCGTCTGTCGACGTGATCACCGGTACCATCAAGGCCAATTTCCCGACACGGATCAGCTTCCAGGTCACCTCGAAAATTGACAGCCGCACCGTTCTTGGCGAGCAGGGCGCCGAACAGCTTCTGGGTCAGGGTGATATGCTCTACATGCCAGGGGCCGGCCGGGTCCAGCGTGTTCATGGTCCGTTTGTCTCGGACGAGGAAGTGGAAGAGGTCGTCAAATTCCTCAAGTCCCAGGGTCAGCCAAACTATATGGATGAGGTCACCGAGGAGCAGGAGCCGGAATTTGATGGCATGTCCGGAAATGGCTCAAGCAGCGGAGCTGAATCTGATGCCCTTTATGACCGGGCCGTTGAACTGGTCTGCCGCGAAAGAAAGGCATCGACAAGTTTTGTACAGCGTCATTTGCAAATCGGCTATAACCGGGCAGCGCGGATCATTGACCAGATGGAAAAGGAAGGGGTCATCAGCTCTGCCAATCATGTAGGAAAGCGTGAAGTCCTCGCCAGGGATATTGAAGATCGCTTCACCTGATCGTGTTTTGGCTAGGCTCCTTTCTTCCTTTTGCCCTTTTCGGCTGGTAAGGAGTGCATAAATATCTAAATGTGCTTTTGAACAATCGTTTTTGACAGGAACCTGGATGGCGTTTCGATTTTCTTATACAGCAGTCCTTTTCATGCTGCTTCTGACCACTGCCCTTTCCGAGGCGACAGCCAGGCAGCTCACCACAAGCGAAAAGCTCGAGGTGGCACGGGCGGAAACCTACCTTAATCAGATCAAGTCCATGAAAGCCCGCTTCCTGCAGGTCAATGCTGAAGGACAAATCGCCGAGGGTGAAGTTTCCATGCGCCGCCCCGGCCGGATGCGCTTTGAATATGAACCTCCGGCCCAGATCCTTGTCATTGCGGACGGAACCTGGCTCATTTTACATGACAAGGAACTGGAAGAAACCAACCGGCTTCCGCTTTATTCCACTCCGATCAGTGTTCTTTTAAAAGAAAAAGTGGCACTTTCCGGTGATGTTACGGTTATTTCAGTCGAACAGGACCCCGGGGTGACCCGGCTGAACATCATTGATACGGACGAGCCCGAAGAAGGGGGCATTACCCTCGTCTTTGAAACAAAACCCTATCAGCTCCGCAAATGGCTGGTCACCGATCCACAAGGAAATGTCACAAGTGTCTCCTTAAGTAATGTTGAACGCGGCGTTAAGTTCAACCCGGAGATTTTCACATTTTCAGACTATGATTACGATTAACAGAGGCGTCGGGGCCGGGAATTTATCCTTAAAAACCCCCGATTTTCCAGACAGGTAAAGGTATGAGTTACGAAGAAGACGAATTTGACGAGGAAGAGCTGGATATTGAGGAATATCCGACCCTTCGCTCTGTTGTTCGTTTCAATAAATTGCTGAGCTCTGTACACTGGTTTCAGGATCTTGGAGAACCTCTTGATAAGGAAAGCCAGGAAACTGCCCGCTATTTCGCGGACGCTCTCGGATTTCCGGATGCCTATGTCGCACTCATCGGGGATTGGGAGGAAGCGGCTTATGCCGCTGCCAATCCTGACTGGAACACAGAGGGCTGGGAAGCAGAAGAACAGCTTATGGCAACCCTGACCAACCAGGCCCTGGACCTGATGAGTGAAGAGGATCTGGGTCTCGCCCTTACCCATGTGGCCGCAACAGCGTCCCCGCTTATTGACGAGGTTGTAGAAGCTCTCGCCGATGAATATGGCCTTGCGGATCAGGCCTTTCTTAACGCAGCCAAAGGTGCTGCCCTTCAGGCCTGCCACCAGTCTGCCCTGGTCCTTGCGGCAGGTGAAGAAGATACTCACCCCTTTGCCCTGAAATACCGTTTATTTGAGCTGGGTCGCTGGCCCATTGGTATTACAGGAAACAGTTTCAATATATTTTAACCCATAACGGAACCGGAATAAAAATATGCGCCTTGTGACCTGGAATATAAACTCGGTTCGTGCTCGCCTTGCCCATGCCGACCACCTGATCGAAAAACACAATCCTGATGTAATCTGTCTGCAGGAAACAAAGGTTACGGATAACGAATTTCCTCTAAAATCCTTTATAAAACAAGGATTTGAGCATTTTGAAATTTCAGGACAGAAAAGCTATAACGGTGTTGCCATCTTCTCCCGTACACCGATTGAGAAGATCGAGGCACCGCTATGGTGCAAAAAAGACGATAAACGGCATCTTGCTGTCAAGCTGGCGGACGGAACAATTGTTCATAACTTTTATGTCCCGGCAGGCGGTGATGTTCCGGATCCGGAACAGAATGATAAATTTGCTCATAAACTGACGTTCATGAAAGAGATGAAAGACTGGTTTGCCGCCCAGAAATCTGAAAACAAAGGTATGATCCTGGTTGGTGATCTGAATGTCGCCCCTCTTGAAAATGATGTCTGGAGCCACAAACAACTGCTGAAAATCGTGTCTCACACGCCCATTGAGGTCGATCACCTGAATGATGTCATGGCGTCTCATGACTGGATTGACATGATGCGCCACATTATTCCGGAACCGGAACGTCTATACAGCTGGTGGAGCTATAGGGCGCGTGACTGGAAAAAATCCAATAAGGGCCGCCGGCTCGATCATGTCTGGGTGACACCGGCTCTCAAGGACAGCATGAAGGACATGTTTGTGGATCTCGATATTCGGGATCTTGAAAAACCCTCTGATCACGCGCCGGTCATTGCTGATTTTAACCTCGCCCTCTGATCCCTTTTAAAGGATGGCCCTCGCAGCATTAAGCAGGGCTTCCTTCTCGCCGGATGACGGTTCATCTCCGTTTAAGGCATATCGAAGGGCCGCTCCTTCCACCAGATCGAGGATAAAATCCGCTTTCAGGGCAAGGACCTCTTCCTCTTCACTCTTTTTCCAGGCTTTCAGAAATGCTGCAAATCCCCGGGAGACCTTCTGGCGATTTTCCTCGAAAATCTCATGGATCTCTTTATTGCGCATGGCTTCAGAAAAAATCTCGACCGCCAGGACAGCGTTATCTGACTGGAAAGTCTGATCAAAATACTGGGCTAGAAAAGCCTCAAAACAGGTATCTTTATCATCCTTCTTTTCCAGAAGCTTTAAAAGATCTGCATTTTCCTCCTCTTCGAAAGAGGCAAAAGCCATAATCAGATCCTGCTTGTTTTCAAAGTGATTATAGAGATTGCCAAGACTGACACCGGCTGTGTTGGCGATATCGCGCATACTGCTCTGGTGGAACCCCTTGGCAATAAAACAGGCGGCGGCGGCCTCGACAATCTTCAGTTTTGTTTGCTCTGCCTTGGCGGCACGGGTAAGCGGAAACAGTTTTTTTTCTGGCATGGTCTTGTTCCTTTCCTTTATCTATATATATACTGAACGTACGTTCATTCAATATTTATTTTGAGGTAGCAGCATGCGAACGCAAAAAGGCTGGATTCTGGGCTTTCTGGGATTGATCGGTGTGGTGAAATTACCGGATATCATGTATGCGGTGACCGGTTTTGGCCCCTGGACAGACCTGGTGCATCTTTTGTGGTTTCTCTGGTTTCTTAATTTCATTCCCGATTTTGACCAGGGAGAAGCCTGATGGAAACACTGGAAGAGCAGTTTCTAGCCTATCAGGCGGTCCTGGACTGGATGGATATTTTTGCCATCGCTTTCGCCATATTCTTTATTGGCGACTGTCTTTTTGATTTCTGTTTCAAACGCCGCCCCGGCTGGAAAGAGACATTTGCCAACGGCTTTATCTTTCTGGTAAATGCCGGGCTTGATGTTCTGGGTTTCGGCCTTCTCTTCATTCTCGGTCTGGTGATTTTTGAACCGCTGGCCGTCTTTGACATTCCCAAAAGCTGGTGGTACTGGCCGCTCACCCTGCTGGCGGCGGATCTTTCCTATTACTGGATGCATCGGCTGGAACATGAAATCCGCCTGTTCTGGGCGGTTCATGTGGTGCATCATTCCTCCCCGGAATTTAACACCTCAACAGCCTTTCGCCTTTCCTGGGTGGAAAGCCTGTATGAGTGGATCTTCCTTGTTCCCATGATCCTGCTGGGATTTGGCGTTGTGGAAACCCTGATCGCGATCCTGATTGTTATCCAGTATCAAAGCTGGATCCATACGGAAAAGATTGGCCGGCTCGGCTTTCTTGACAAGATCTTCAATACCCCCTCCGCTCATCGGGTTCATCACGGCTCGACGCCGGATTGTATCGATAAAAATTATGGCGGGATCCTCATGCTCTGGGATCATCTGTTTGGCACTTACCAGTCTGAGCCTGAAAAAAATATCTATGGCATCACGACACCGCTGGGAACGTCCAATCCCTTTACCATCAACTTTGCTGAATTCGGGGCAATCGGGCGTGATGTTATTCGTCTTAAAGGCATGAAAAACAAGCTTCTTGCGCTCTTTGGAAGGCCTGGCGCCACCGAGCAGAAGGAAAACAGTCAGTGATTTTTCGGGCTGTTTTCCTTGCCTTCAAAATGCCAGTGATGCTTGCCATCACGGCGGGCCTTTTTCTTGGCTTCATACATCAGCCTGTCGGCCAGCTGGACAAGTTCTTCCGGCTCTTCAAAATGGGTCGGACCCACCTGGACGACGCCAATTGAAAAGGTCACAGGATGGGTGCATTTCCCGTCAAAATCCTCAACCATCCGGCTGAGAACCGCCTCGACTTCTTCAAGGGTGGTTCTCGGCATAACGAGGCAAAATTCGTCTCCGCCATAGCGGACTGAAATATCGACGGACCGGGTAACCGACATCATCGTTTCAGCAACCTGCATCAGGACTTCGTCCCCTATATGATGTCCGTAAGTATCATTGACCTCCTTGAAACCGTTCAGATCCAGATAGGCCAGAATAAAGGAAAGCCGGTGTCGCTCTGCAACCCGGCATTCATGCTTTAGAAACTCGTAAAGGGCCCGGCGATTGTAAAGCCCTGTCAATCCGTCCTTTTGCGATCGTTCATGCAGGCGGTTAAACATGGAATCCACTTTTATCCCGACCTGCGAGGCATATTGCTCCACCTCAACCGTCGCTGTTTGCATTTCCGTCAGGTAGGCTTCCACATAGGCGTCAAAAACCAGTTCCGCGTCAAAGAGAAGAATTTTATGAAGCGCCTTCTTGACCAGAACAGCATCTTCAACAAAACAGGCCGCTTCAATTTCCCGATCCAGCAGGCTCTGTAATTTGGCATGGGCTTTCATATAAAGCTTTGGCCGCACATCCAGGCGTTTATGCACCTTGCCAACCCTGAGCCGGGAATTGACATATTGATCGTCATATGTGCCTTCAAAGATCTGCCGGATATAGACTTTCATATAGCCTTCCAGCCGGCGCAGGGTATCCACATCCCCGATGATCTGGGCGATTTCGGCATCGGCAAGCTGATACTCGTAATATTCGTCGACCAGATCCTTGGCAACACGGTTCATATGATCTGAAACCGTTTTCAGTCTTTCCGTATCATCATCGGTAAAATTGAGGAGATGCAAACGGCGGGCAATTTCCCGCTCGGAATATCCCATTTGGTCGATAAGGGTCTTTTCCGTTACCTTCATCTAATTTCCTAAATTACCCACCAGCTCAAGACGTTAATTTATGGATCTTCCTAAAACTTAAGATATAATTTATTATATTAAGAATATTTGAATATTTAATTAACCCCTATTCCTTACCCTTAATCCGGTTAATTTTGCCTTTATTTCTGATGCAGAACAATTCGCTTTTCGACTTATGCCCTTGGGCATAATCAGATCCTTTTCCGGTAGAGATAATATCTGTTCGCGGGAACTCCAGCGGGTACCGGCAGTTCTTCAAAGGCCTCGCCGTCAAAAGGCTGGTCACTGATAATCAGAGCACCCGGCTGCAGCAGGGGCTCAAGATGGGGGTAAATCCGATCGGAAAGGGAAAGGCTTGCTGACTTGTCACCGCTCCCGATATCACAATGGGCCAGTTTCGCCTTGCCTGTCATTTTTTCAGCGGTTTTTGGAAGAGTGGACAAAAAATCCCCGATAATCATATGGGCATGATCAGGAACGCAATCGGGATGCGCCTTGACATGACGGTCAAAGACATAAATATCCTCTGCATCGAATAGAGAGCGAAGATGGTCATAGGTCCGTCCATTACCAAGTCCCAGCTCCAGAATTGCACCGGGCGCCCCCTTCAGCTCTTCTGCAGCCCAATTCAGGCAATCGCGCTGCGCGGACATCCGGCGAATAAAACTGTCTAGTCGGCTCACAAGTAAATCCTCAAAAAAACACCATTTTTCAGCCCCGGCCACGGGGCGGGAGATGCGCTTACCATAAGGTGCTTTTTGGGCAGCTGAACAGCCCTGTTTTTTTAATGACGGTATTTTATCCAGTTCGTGAGAAATTCATCACGCAACCGGTAACTCCAGCCCTTCATTATGGGCAATTGCGGTCCCCTGCTTCGTGACCAGAGATCCACTCAGCTCTCCATTTTGAAGGGAATAGGAAAAACTCATGCCTTTGGCCTCATTGGCGACTGACAGGACCCAGTCATAATAGGTCTCCATCATGGAGGGGTTTGCATCCGCCCCCTTCATGGCCATTTCCGTCGCCGCCCCAATTCGGCTGATAACACTTCCCGTATGGGCGCCGATCAGTGAATTTCGAAGTTCCCTCGCGGTGCCTTCGTTAATTTCCCGCTCCACCTCGGAAAGAAGAGGGTGATCCCCTTCCACGACGAACGTTCCATCACCTGAAGAAGTAATATTCACCGTCTCCCCTTCTGGGATCCCGTATTTCTGCATCAGGGCTTTCAGCTCGGTTTCAGCATTGGCCATATGCACAGCAGGATCGAGAGTAATATTGGGCAATTGACTCAAAAGCCCGACCCCTTTTTGCGCCGCTTCAGAAAGCTCGACAATAACGGCGGCGTCTTCTTTCTTTTCTGTAGCCCCGCCTCCCTGCGGAGGAGGGGAGTTATAGGCATATGCTGCTTTCTGGACAATATTGGGGGCGTAGGGGGCATAGGTTTCACCAATCATAACGATCTCCTATCGGCATTATCTGGTTTTCGGGCGGGATATTCAGGGTCGGTTCAGAACCGGGGTTTTCAGGAAGGGTACCCATTGACTGAGCTCTTCGGCGGTGCCTTCAGGACTGGCCGGATTTCCCTGCTTGTCAAAAAAGGAGCCGGAAATCTCTTCGTTTTTCCAGGAAATCGAATAGTCAATTGATCGTGTCAGGACGGTCATCCCGCCATTCTCGGAAATACCGGGTCCTGTACCGTTCGGATCCCTGGCGACAGCGGCCCATTGGGCTGCATCAAATTCCAAACGCGCGGAAGAATGAGCCCTGATCAATGCTGCCCCTAAAGCCGAAGGTTTATCCTTGTCATTCAGAATTTCTTCTATTCTACTGGCCGCATCAGCGTTACCGGTAACCGAAAAGGTTTCATTCTCATTCTGGATAATAGTGACCTCGCTATCAGCGGGAATGTTCAATTCATTCATGAGGGCCTTGAGTTCTCTTTCAACAGGCCCAAGAGCTTGCGCGCCGGTCAATGGCACCAGGGGCAACCGACCCGCCAATTTCAATATCTGTTGCGCGGCAGGCGAGATGTCGACGGTATCCGTGGGAGCTTCGCGCTTATTCTGATCCGTCTTGTTCGTAACTTGCTGCGAATCATCGCGCGCGGCCACACGCTGCGTCTGGTAAAGTGCGTCATTTCTTCCAATAGCATCAACCATTGCATTTCCTTTCCACGTTACTGTCGTTAAGGATTTAGCAATAATCGTGCCAGTTTATAGTCCGCAGATATTCTACTGTGGAGAGCTTGTTATATCCTGTGCTTCGGCAAATTTTTCCGGGCAGAAGTCAGATTTGCCGATACAAATGATCCTCATCAGCAACTCCGTCAGGGCGGTTTTTGAGAGGATGATCAGCAGCCTCGAACTGGGATCTCAATGAATACAAGCCCGCCATCAGGCCTGCACCTACTGTTTTTCCTGGCGGGAGATTTTCCATTCAGCGCGGACATCCGGATCCGTTTCAGTTTCATACCGGCTTTCATACAGGGCGATAAAACCAGCAGGGTCTGCAAGACGCGACAGGGCCCACACCGCCGCCAGACGAACAATCGGCGATTCATCCTCCAAAAGACGCTCAGCCACGCGTTTATGCCGCTTGTCGCCTGCATTTCCGAGGGCGATCAGGACATTGCGAACAAATCTGTTTCGGCCCAGACGTTTGATGGGAGAGCCGGAGAAAACCTCTCGAAAAGCGGTATCATCCAGAGCCGCGAGATCTGCAAGACGGGGCGCGGTCAGCTCTGAACGCGGCAAAAATGCCATTTCCCGGGATGCTTTTGCAAATTTGTTCCACGGGCAGGCCGCCAGACAATCATCACAGCCATAAATCCGGTTTTCCATTGGCGCACGAAATTCCCGCGGGATATGAGCACGGGTTTCAATGGTCAGATAGGAAATACAGCGCCGGGCATCCAGTTGATAGGGTGCGGGAAAGGCATTCGTCGGGCACGCATCGAGACAGGCGGTGCAGCGCCCGCAATCCCCTGTTTCCGGTGCATCAGGTGTAATGTCCGCCGTTGTGAGGATGGCCCCCAAAAAAAGCCAGGAGCCAAAGCGCCGACTTAAGAGATTGGTATGTTTTCCCTGCCAGCCGAGGCCCGCTGCCGCAGCAAGCGGCTTTTCCATAACAGGGGCTGTATCCACAAAAACTTTTACATCCGCGCCAAATTCCTGAACCATCCAGCGGGCGATGCGCTTGAGCCGTTTCTTGACCACATCATGGTAATCTTTGCCTTGAGCATAAACCGAGATAATGCCTCTCTCAGGATGATCGGCAAGCGCTCTTGGGTCTCGGGACGGGCCATAATTAAGCCCGACCATAATTGCCGAGCGGGCTTCTCCCCAAAGGGACTGGGGATGCTGCCGCCAGTCTTTTTTGGCAAGGAGCCAGTCCATATCCCCATGACGATTTTCCTTGAGGAAGTTTTCGAGATTTTCACCGGGTGCTGAGCCGAAATCTGCCGAACTGATGCGCACATCATCAAAGCCCTGATCGAGGGCAAAACGGATCAGCTTTTCCTTGGCTTCATGATCCAGCGAGACCATGGGACCATTCTTTAAAAATCAAGATCGGCATAATGTTTAGGGGCCGGCATTCCCGGCAGGTTATCGGCAAGCAGGGATCTGAAAGTCGGGCGGGACTTGATCCGCGAATACCAGATTTTGGCTGACGGATGCTGCTCCCAGGGGACATCCCCGAGATAATCAACTGCCGAAAGCTGGGCGGCGGCGGCAATATCGGCAAGCGTAAACTCTTCTCCGGCAAGCCAGCTCCGCCGCTCGATTAAATAGGAAATATATTCAAGATGATAATGGATATTATGATGGCCGGCCCGAATGGCTGCTGTGTTGGGTGTTCCGGTACGGGTCAGCCTTTTGAGGATCTTTTCCTCTATCAGGTTATCGGTCACTTCCCGGCGAAATTTGCCGTCGAACCAGCCGACAAGGCGGCGCACTTCTGCCCGCTCCTGTTTATCCTCCGGCATCAGAGGCTTGTCCTGATAGGTCTCTTCCAGATATTCCACGATCGCTTGACTATCCGCGATGACAGCCCCGTTTTCATCTTCCAGAACAGGGACTTCGCAGGCCGGATTGAGAACGAGAAACTCATCCCGCCTTTCCCATTCCTTTTCAACAACAAGATCATAATACAAGCCCTTTTCATTAAGGGCGAGGCGGATTTTCCGGCATGCCGGGGAAATCCAGAAATGATAGAGAGTACGCATTCAGGCACAATACCGCTATGCCCATCCGATCTCCATCCTTTTTAGGCCTCGGGATCAGAATTCTTTCAATGCAGCTTGCGAGACCTCAGCTTAGCGCTTTTCCTGAGAAGAAGGCGGCATTCTGCGCCCACCCGCGTAAACATTTCCGAGACATGGAATTTGCCGGCAGAATCAAATTTACGAACCTCTTTATCGGCAATTTCAGGCGCTTCATCCCCGTAAACCAGGATCAATTTGCGCGCGGCCCACATCACATCTTCCCGTTCGATAATCGGATCCAGGGCTGCGGCGGGGGAGGTGGACGGGGTACCTTTATTCACGGTAACGGAAGAAGGAACGGACATGATCAATAAACTCCTTTGCTAGGTTCCTCATAGCAAAGCAAGGAACGGGCCAGTTTTAACGTCCCGGTTTTCAAGCCTCCTGAGTGATCAAGCGATCGCCTTGCAGGATTAATCTTCCCGCCCCGGAAAATATTTCCGGCAAAATCGTCTCTAGATTTTCAGGAAAAGAAGAAGAATAGCAATCCCGGCGGGGATTGCCTGCACATACAATATCTTTCGCGAGGCCGTCAGGGCACCAAACACCCCGGCAGCAACAACAAAGGCCAGGAACATTAGCGCTATATTCTGCTGCCAAATCGGATCCTCGATCATGAAAGGCCAAATCAGACCGACAGCGAGAAAGGCATTATAGAGCCCCTGATTGGCGGCAAGTGCCTTCGTCGGCTCAAACAGATCTTTGGGAAACTGCCGGAAAACCTTCGGCCCCCGGCTGGTCCATGCGAACATTTCAAACCAGGCGATATAAAGGTGAAGAGCCGCAATCAGCGCAATGATAATCGATGCAAATAAGGACAAGAGAACCCCCGCTTTCAATCCTTTGATGGGCATCAGTATAACCTCACAGCGTCATCTTGTGCAAAAGATGCCCACGTCGTTTCGCCCCCGTAATGTTTACGAGGGAAATTTAAGCCAGGAAGAGAGATCCTCAAAAAAATCCGGGATGCGAGGCATCAGGAACAAAATACGGGCTAGAATGGAATAAAATCGATGTCTCACATCACCGGATATGAGGATCAGTTTATCGTTATGGTTCAAGGACGCATCTGCAGAATTGCGATTTATTTTTCAGCCTTGATCCTGTAACCCATTGAAAATACGCCATTTAGAAGATCGTTAGATCACGAATGCGCATTTTTTATCCTGTGCAAAATGCAATAGAAAAACAGATTTATAATCGCTTTCGACCAGGAATATATATGAGAAAGAGACAAGAGCTGATCGATGTCTATAGAACACCGAACCTGTGTGCACGTGAAAGAGTATAGCAAAACAAATCTCCAAAAGCAAGATTTGAATTTTTTATATTCTTGTTTCTGGTTTAAATTCAGGGATCAGGAAGCTTTCTACAAGGTGGTTTTCCCTGAAAAATTCTCAAATCCGGCTGTCGTTTCCCCAAGCTCGGCTTCATAGTGATCAATCAAGGGCATGGCAACCGGCTCAATCTCCTCCGCCCATACGGAACCGTTATAAAAGCTGTCTTTCAGCTTCTCCCTTTCCTCCATGGAGGAAAAAGCCCGCATCCAGTGGACTTTGTCCGGATTTTCCAGATCCCGAAGAGGCCCGAAGACAAGCATGCCAGCCTTTCGAAGAGCCTCGCGGTTCCGCCGCTCAAAGAAATCGATGAATTTTTCGCGGCAGCCGGGTTTAAGGGTGTAATGCCGGATCTCGAGGATCATTCCCTATCCTTCCATCGCTTCGGTCCATCTTCTTTGCATTTCCTGAGGGGAAACATCCTCGATTT
The DNA here is from genome assembly GCA_022360775.1 of Sneathiellales bacterium. Classification (GTDB taxonomy): domain Bacteria; phylum Pseudomonadota; class Alphaproteobacteria; order Sneathiellales; family Sneathiellaceae; genus Sneathiella. Next base: position 37,955 of record JAKSCD010000129.1, read on the forward strand.
TCATGGAAAGAAACCAGGTATGACCGAAGGGATCCATAAGGGCGCCGCTTCGTTCGCCAAAAAACTGGTCTTTAACCGGCCGGGTTTCAATCCCCCCAAGATCAAGCGCCCGGGCAAAGATCTCATCCACATTATCGACCCGGATATAGAGTTTTACAGGCGATCCGCCGATTGTATCCGGACTTAAGGCGCCAAAATCCGGAAACTCATCGGAGATCATAAGGGTGACATCCCCGAATTTAAGCTCGGCATGGCCAATACGACCATCGGACGGATTTGTCAGGGCAAAAATCTCCTCTGCGCCGAAGGCTTTGCAATAAAAGTCAATTGCAGCCCGCGCATCTTTAACGGCAATATAGGGAGCAAGTGAACTGGATTTCGATTGCATGGGAACAGATCTCCTGTTGCTATTTTTAATTACTTTACGTATCGTTTTATAATGAGTAAAGAGAAAACTGAGAAACAGAAGAAAAAGGCTGGGCGCCCAAGAAGCGAAAAAGCGCGCAAAGCCATTCTGGAGGCGGCAAGAAACCTGCTGAATGACCTTGGGCCGGGCCGCCTGACGGTGGAGGCGGTTGCCCAGAAGGCAAGGGTTGGAAAACCGACAATCTATCGTTATTGGGCCAATGCGCAGGAACTGGCCATGTCCGCCCTGATGGAAGGGGCCGATCAGCTTTCCGATGAAGATGCCGAAAAGTCCAACCGGCAGAAGCTGGAAGATCTGGTGTCGGAAATCCTGGAGCGCCTGAACAGCAAGCGGGGCCGTCAAATGGCCCTGATCCTCGCAGGCGCGGAGGCCGATAGCGAGATTTTCAAGGCGTTCAGCAACAAGGTCATCCTTGAAGGCCGCGCCCGCGGGCTGGATATTCTTAAGCAGGCAAAGTCTTCAGGGGAAATAGAGGACACTGCCGATCCCGGAATTTTAATCGATATGGTGCTCGGCGTTATTTTCCTGAGACTTTTACTGGGCCATGACGAACTGAAAACCGATCTGGCAATGGAAGCCGTCAAAAAAATCTGGGGTACATAGCGAGGATAAAGCTATTTCAGTTATAAAAAAGGCCAGCCTTTCGGCTGGCCTTTTTACTTTTTATGCCGTTTCCTGTTCCGCTTCATCACTCAGCGGATGCGGGATTTTATTCACCATTTCTTTTGGACAGACCTGCCAGAATTGGCCCAGTTCCATCTCCCAGTGGGCGAGCAGCATTTCTGCAAGCGGGGAGTTGGTTTTGGCGTGGTGTTCCTCGATCAGGGATTTAAGTTCCGCTTCCCAGTACGAAGAAGCGATGCGCTGATAGACGACAGATTCATCATTGATATCCCGGGGCAGCGTGTTTTCCGGATCATAGATATAGGCCATGCCACCGGTCATTCCGGCGCCAAAGTTACCGCCAACCGGACCCAGGATCGCTACCTTGCCGCCGGTCATATATTCACAGCCATTGGTGCCGCAGCCTTCCACCACAGCGGTCGCGCCGGAGTTCCGGACCGCAAAGCGTTCACCGGCCTGGCCCGCAGCAAACAGATAACCGCTGGTCGCCCCATAAAGAACCGTATTCCCTACAATGGTATTTTCATTCCAGGTAATGGGGCTTGATGTCATGGGACGGACAACAATCGTGCCGCCGGAGAGACCCTTGCCGCAATAGTCATTGGCATCCCCCAGAACTTCTAGCTTCAGACCCTGAACCGAGAAAGCCCCCAGGGACTGACCGGCAGAGCCGCGCAGGCGAACTGTGATATGGCCCGGCTCCAGCCCGGTCATGCCAAAGGTGCGCACGATCTGTGAGGAAAGTTTGGTCCCGATCGCCCGGTGGGTATTGCGGATGCTGTAGGCCAGCTGCCGCTTTTCACCGCCCCGGTTGAAGACACTGGCCGCATCCATAATCATGCGTGCGTCCAGTGTCTCCGGCACAGGGACAGGACCTGTGTTGGTACATGTTCTTGGGTTGTCGCCTGCATCGGCCTCGGCAAGCAACGGGTTCAGATCCAGATCATCCAGATGGGCAGAGCCCCGGCTGACCTGGGTGAGCAAATTGCTGCGACCGACGATTTCTTCAAGCGAGCGATAACCGAGGGAGGCGAGAATTTCACGCACCTCTTCGGCAAGGAAGCTGAACAGGTTCACAACCTTGTCCGCGGTTCCTTCATATTTCTTGATCAGTTCCTCATCCTGGGTACAGATACCCACCGGACAGGTATTGGAGTGGCATTGACGCACCAGAATACAGCCAAGAGCGACCAGCGCCCCGGTGCCAAGACCATATTCCTCCCCGCCCATCAGCGCGCTGATGACGATATCCCGGCCCGTCTTCATGCCGCCATCAACCCGAAGAAGGACAGAATGGCGAAGCTTGTTGAGTGTCAGGACCTGGTTCACTTCCGGCAGACCCATTTCCCACGGCACACCGGCATATTTCACAGATGTCTGCGGGCTGGCGCCCGTTCCGCCGGAATTGCCGGAGATCATGATCACATCGGCTTTCGCTTTTGCAACACCGGCAGCAACAGTCCCGATACCGGCCTCCGCCACCAGTTTCACGCAAACACGGGCGTCCGGATTGATCTGTTTCAGGTCATAAATCAGCTGCGCCAGATCCTCGATAGAATAGATATCGTGATGCGGCGGCGGTGAAATCAGGGTCACGCCGGGTGTAGAATTCCTGAGTTTCGCGATCATCTCGGA
>JAKSCD010000165.1 GCA_022360775.1 Sneathiellales bacterium
CGCCCCGGTGGAGCTTTATGCTGTCTGTGGATCCCAGAATCCGATATCCAAATCGAGAACCCGATTTGAACTTGACGACTTTAAATCAATGGCTCTCATCCAGGATGGGCACCGCTATTGGGAAAAGCTGTTTCAGGAGGCCGAAGTAAAGAGATTGAACCCTTACCTGCAGTTTAATCAGACAGCACTGGCAATGGATGCCGCACAAAATGGGCAGGGTATTGCGCTTGTGCCTTCAGTCCTCGCTATTCCTTCGTTGAAAAGAAACGACCTCTGTGCCCTTTGGCAAACAGAGTTTTTTAAAGAGGATCAGGGTTTCTACATTGTATATCCCAAAAAACGAAAAGAAACTGCTGCGTTCAAAGCCTTCGTAAGCTGGCTGAGAGGACAAACGGAAAATATTTTGACATAAAAAACAGATTGTATGTCCATCGGCGCTTTATTCGATCGTCACTTCAGTGAAATCAAAATTTTCACCTATTGATGAGAGGGTAAAATGAACATAGCAACCATCATGATTAGTAGCGTCGTAATAATTGCGTTTTTGGGATTAGGGGCAATTGTATTTCTTCCTGAGCAGGTTCATGTCGAACGAAAAAAAATCATTACCGGAATGCCAAAGCAAATCCTGGAACTGGCTGCATCCAATGAAGGATATCAAAAATTCAATCCTTACCTGACAGAAGATCCAAATTTACTAATAAGGAAATTCGGGCCTGAGACCGGTATTGGATCCGGGTTTTATTTTGATGGAAAGGACGGAAAAGGAAGTCAAACTGTCGCTGAAATCACAAATGATACCGTCAAGTATGATATCGATCTCGGTTTAAAGGGGAAACCAACCCAGAGCATATCTGCTGTTGTCACGGATAACGGTACCCTTGTTACCTGGAGTGCTCACATGAAAATGGGCATGAACCCCATCGCGCGCTTGATTGGTCTTTTTATGGATAGCATGATTGGTCCGACCTTTGAACTGGGCCTCGATAACCTTGAAGCAGCCGTTTAGCCTTTTAAAAAAGGAAATTTATTATGAGATACACATTGCTACTTTATACAGATCCTGCAGATCTCGAACATATGACACCAAAAGACTGGGAAGCGGAAAAAGAAGTATATGGTGCATATATCGGCGCTTTGCAGGAAGCGGGTGTCTTTATTGATACAGATTGGCTTCAACCGGTTGAGACAGCGACTACCCTGACGTTGAAAAGCGGCAAGGCTGTCGTACAGGACGGACCTTTTGCTGATACTAAGGAAACCCTTGGCGGTTTCTTTGTAATTGAAGTTCCTGATCTGGATGCGGCATTGGTCTGGGCAGAGAAATGTCCGGCTGCCAGGACCGGCAAGGTTGAGATCCGGCCATCGGCTATGGGAAGCATATGAATAACGTTGCCCGCGCAGCAGAAATAGCCGCGCGGGAATCCTATGGGCGTTTATTGGCTTATCTTGCATCACGTACCCATGATATTGCCCAGGCAGAGGACGCGTTAGCAGATGCATTTTTCAAAGCCCTGCAGCATTGGCCTGAAAACGGAATTCCCGATAATCCGGATGCCTGGTTGCTGACGGTCGCGCGCAATAAACTAACGGATCGTCAACGGCATATTTCCAAGTTTTCTACAACAACTGAAATTCCAGAGACAATGACAGAGATGGTAGAAGAGGAAGAACTCCCTGACAGGCGCCTGAATTTATTGATGATTTGCGCCCATCCAGCAATTTCCCCTGATTTACATACCCCTCTAATGCTTCAAACTGTCCTGGGAATTGACGCCAAAACTATTGCACGTCTTTTCTTACTTTCGCCGGCAGCACTTTCGAAGCAGCTGGTGAGGGCGAAAACCAAGATCAGGGATGCGGGAATTCCTTTTCATTTGCCCGATAGGGATCAACTCCCGAAACGAAGCCAGACTATTTTGGAGGCGATCTATGCCCTGCATTCCTATGACTGGCTTGATCCCAGTGACAACTTTGGGGATGAGGCTCTTTACCTATCTGAAATGCTTTGCAGGTTTTTACCTGAGAATGCAGAAGCTTATGGACTGTCGTCACTTATTCACTTCAGTCATGCAAGAAAAAAAGCGCGAATAGTTGAAGAGGCATTAGTTCCGACAGAAAAACAGAATACCAGTCTTTGGAATGAAGAGTTTATTTATCACGCCCAAATGCGGTTGCAGGAAGCCTATAATATGTCAGCACCTGGCCGTTTTCAGATCGAAGCAGCAATCGAGTCTGTCCACATCAATCGAAGAAAAACCGGCCTGGTTGACTGGAAAGCACTGAATAAACTTTATCATGCTCTCATGAAATTTGCCCCA
>JAKSCD010000160.1 GCA_022360775.1 Sneathiellales bacterium
AACTCATGGGTGTCCAGCACAAGGTCATCATGGAATTTACTGGCGGATACGGTTTTGTCGGGATAGCAGTTGCACTGATGGGCCGTAATCATCCAGTGGGTATTTTCATGGCAGCCCTTCTCTTTGGTGCAATTTACCAGGGCGGAACAGAACTTGCATTTGAAATGACAACCATTAACCGGGAAATTGTTATTGTGATCCAGGGATTGATTATTCTTTTCTCGGGCGCTCTTGAAAATATGTTCCGGCCAAGGATTGAAAGCTATTTCAGACGCAGAAGAGTTTCTGCACCGGCGGAGGCGTAATCGATGGAAATGTTTGAACTGATTATCCTTCTGTTTGATGCAACTTTCCGCGTGGCCACACCACTGGTTCTTGCTGCCCTTGCCGGGATGTTTTCCGAACGGGCCGGTGTTGTCGATATTGGGCTTGAAGGAAAGATGCTGGGGGCGGCCTTTGCCGCGGCTGCGGCATCCACAGTTACACATTCTGCTTGGTTGGGACTGGGAGCCGGGATCATTACTTCACTCGCACTTTCCTCCTTGCATGCCTATGCCTGCGTAACTCATAAAGGTAACCAGGTGGTCTCAGGCATGGCCATCAATATTGTTGTGGCCGGTCTGACACCAACACTCGGGTTCGCCTGGTTCCGTCTTGGAGGACAAACGCCTTCCCTGAAAGGTGATGAACGGTTCAGCAGCATTACGCTGCCTTTCGCGGATGCTGTTAAAGACATTCCCGTTCTGGGACATCTCTATTCGGAGCTGATTTCCGGACATAATATCATTGTCTATATCGCGGCAATTGCAGTCCCGATCGTTGCCTATGTTCTTTATCGTACACGTTTTGGATTGCGGGTTCGGGCTGTTGGCGAAAACCCGCATGCCGTGGATACTGCCGGTATTTCAGTGGATCTGATGCGCTATAAAGCACTTGCTGTAACCGGGTTCCTTTGCGGTATCGCCGGGACTTACCTTTCAACGGCCCATGGTGCAGGCTTCATTCGCGATATGACGGCAGGAAAGGGCTATCTTGCGCTGGCAGCGCTGATTTTCGGAAAATGGAAGCCAGTTCCGACATTGATGGCCTGTCTGCTTTTCGCATTCACGGACGCCCTGCAAGCCCGCCTGCAAGGGGTAGATATCCCAATTATTGGCGTCATTCCTGTTCAGTTTATTCAGGCACTGCCCTATGTTTTAACTGTTCTGCTATTGGCTGGATTTGTCGGCAAGGCGCATCCCCCAAAAGCTATTGGTGAACCTTATATCAAGGAAAGATAATGGCACTAGATCCATTTGTCGCAGCGGACTTTGTCAAGGAAGCGGCACCGGGCTTCAAGCCCAGAGTCGGAATTGTTCTGGGGTCCGGCTTGGGCGGGCTTGCCGAAAAAATCGATGTTATTGCAAGTCTGCCTTTTCAGGATATCCCCAATTTTCCGCAATCTTCTGTAGAAGGCCATGCCGGCCGCCTGATTATCGGACGACTTGGCGGCATGCCGGTTATTTGCATGCAAGGGCGTATCCATCTCTATGAAGGAGTAGATCCGCAGGATTTGGCCGTGCCTATCCGCGTTTTCAAACTGCTGGGGGTGGAAGTTCTTATCGTAACTAATGCTGCAGGCAGTTTTCATGAAGAAGTCGGCCCTGGAAGGCTGATGCTTCTTAATGATCACATCAATTTCACCTCCCGCAATCCGCTGGTTGGTGAAAATGATGATCGCTTTGGCCCGCGTTTTTTCTCGATGGAAGAAGCGTATGATCCGATCTTCAGAGACCATTTCAAAGCTGTTGCGAAAGAGCTGGATATCGATCTGGCAGAAGGGGTTTATCTTCACTATCTTGGTCCGAACTTTGAAACACCGGCGGAGATCAGGGCGTTTAAAACACTCGGCGCCGATGCAGTTGGTATGTCGACCACACCGGAAGTTCTCGTGGCAAGGCACTGCGGCATGCGGGTGGCGGCCATTTCCAACATCACCAATCTGGTAGCGGGTCTCAGTAAAACGAAACTCAGCCATGAACAGACACTGGAATGCGCCAAGCTTGCAGCTGAGGATCTGGAGAAGCTGATCGTAATTTTCCTTGAAACCCTGAAAAGGGAACTTTTGAAATCTCACCTTCGGGAGGATGACAATGGCGACAGTCAGTAAGCTTGAACAGCCAGCGCATCATCATGAACGAAATCCGGGCCTTCCTTTTAACATGGACCCTATTGAGGATGTTTATGTGAATTTAAGCGCGGTGGAGCGACTGGCCAGTAGCCTGGGTGGTCGACGGACGGTTAAAAAAGATCATCAGGCAGCCTGGCTTTTAAAAGCGGTTTCCTGCATTGATCTGACAACGCTAAGCGGTGATGATACTGCCGGTCGTGTTAAGCGGCTTTGTGCTAAGGCACGTCAACCCGTACGCCCTGATCTTCTGGACGCTATGGGTA
>JAKSCD010000158.1 GCA_022360775.1 Sneathiellales bacterium
GCAAGACGGCTGGATCCCCAAACGCGCTTTTTGCCTCCTGCTGGGCCAGCGCCAGTTGCTCAGAGAAATCATCAAGCTCTTCAACAAAACGCATACCACGGCCACCACCGCCAGCGCTTGCTTTGATCAACAAGGGCACTCCGATCCCGTGAGCCGCTTTTTCAAGCGCGGCTTCAGACTGATCCTTTCCCTGATATCCCGGCACGACAGGAACACCAGCCTCAATGGCAGCTGCTTTCGCTTCAATTTTTGATCCCATTACGTCGATAACAGAAGCGGACGGGCCAATAAAAATCAGGCCAGCTTTTTCAACCGCAGCAGCAAAGGCGGCATTTTCAGCAAGAAATCCATATCCCGGATGAATGGCCTGGGCACCTGATTTGAGCGCTGCATCAATAATTTTGTCTTGAACAAGGTAGCTTTCTGATGCCTCTGGCGCCCCAAGAGGAACAGCTTTGCCTGCTTCGAATACAAAAAGAGCGTCCTTATCAGCTTCTGAGTAAACGGCAACAGTTTCCAGATCCAGCTTGTGACAAGCCCGGATCAAGCGCACTGCGATTTCACCTCGATTGGCGACGAGGACCCTGTCAATTGTCTTTATCGTCATGTTTTTATCCATTTCTTCCGATATCGCGTCGCTTACATACGAAAAACGGGGGAGAATTTATCCCGGTCCGGTGTTGTCGTTACAATACGCAGACACAACCCAAGAACATCCCGGGTTTGTTCTGGCGCGATCAATCCGTCGTCCCAAAGACGCGACGTCGCATAATAAGGGTCACTTTGCTCCCCATACTGATCCCGAACAGCCTTTTCGATAGCATCCAGTTCTTGCGGCGGGGCTTCCCCGCTTTTCTGCTTCGATCGCCGAAGCTCCAGCATCACATTGGACGCAATATCGGCTGACATGGTCGCAACTTCAGCAGAAGGCCAGGCAAAGAGAAAGTCCGGCCGAAATCCGCGACCACACATGCCATAGTTACCGGCGCCGTATGAGCCTCCGATAATAATGGAAAGACGGGGAACCCGCGCTGTGGACATGGCATAAACCATTTTCGCGCTGTTTTTTGCAATGCCGCCCCTTTCCGCATCCGTCCCCACCATAAAGCCGGTGATATTGTGCAAAAAGAGCAGCGGGATATCCCGTTGATCGCACATCTGGATAAATTGTGCGCCTTTTAGCGAGGATTCCGAGAAAAGAGCGCCATTGTTTCCAAGTATACCAACGCGGCAGCCATGAACAGACGCCCAACCACAAACAAGGCTTTCGCCCCATTCCGGTTTAAACTCCTGAAACGTACTACCATCGACCAGGCGCGCAATAATCTCACGGGCATCGTAAGGAATTTTCCGGTCATGACTGACGATACCGGTAAGCTCTTCAGTGTCATATAGCGGGTCCGCAATGTCAGCAGATAGATCCAGGTCTTTTCGCTGGACGTTTAATTCACCAACAATCTCTCGTAATCGAGACAGGGCTTCGTCTTCCGTCGCTGCCAAATGGTCGCTAACACCAGAAACTTTCGAATGCATCCGTGCGCCGCCAAGCGTTTCGCCGTCCACATCCTCATTAATGGCAACTTTCACAATCGAGGGACCACCCAGATGAATACGGGCATTTTCCTCAACCATGATCACCTGATCTGAAAGGGCAGGAATGTAAGCCCCTCCTGCAGTGCATCCACCAAACACGACGGAAATCTGGGGAATGCCTTTGGCAGATAGATTACATTGTCTGAAAAATGTATTGCCAAAATGATCCCGGTCCGGAAACACACGGTCCTGTTCAGGAAGATATGCCCCTCCGCAATCTACAAGATAAAGGCAAGGCAACCGATTGGCTTCCGCAATCTCCTGAGCCCGAATGTGCTTTTTCACTGTTTCATGAAAAAAAGAGCCTCCTTTTACCGTTGCATCATTGGCAATGAAGACACAGGGCGTTCCCTTGACCAGGCCAATGCCCGTTACAATTCCGGCGGAAGGCAGCTCATTGCCATACTGCCCCCAGGCCGCGAAAGTGGAAAACTCCAGAAAGGAAGATCCTGTATCAATCACCCGGTCAATGCGATCCCTGACAAGTATCTTGCCGCGTTTATGATGTCTATCCACAAGGGTCTGCCGCCCGCCCCCGATGACCTGCTCCATTCTCTCCTTCCAGGTATCGAGAAGAGAACCGTAAATTTCCTGATTTTTCTGATAAAGCTCGGAGCCGGTATCAATCTGACTTTCAAATACTGCCATGTTATTCTTCCACTATTCCGTTAAGCAGGATTGCTGAATAAGAGCGTGCGAGGTCGTCAACACTGCCTTTTTCAGGATCGAACCATTCGAGCGTTGCGTTGAGGGTGCCAATAAGCATCAGCCTGAAAAGGCGGGGATTTACATCAGGTTTCAGCACCTGCTTGTCTAAAGCATAGCTAAGAATGGAATCCCAAAGCGCCTCATACCGCCGGCGAACGGCCAACGCATCAATACGGATGCTTTCCGGCACCTGCCCATAAATCCTGACATTGGCAGAAGTATAGTCAGTATGCTCCAGCAGTGTTTTAAGATGCGCTGTGATGGCTCCCTCAATAAGAGCTGAGACCGAATAAAAACTATCCCGTGCGGAAAAAACGCCTTCTACGGCCGAATGAACCCGTTCAATTCCGAGATCAAGAACCTCAAGAACAATTTCTTCCTTGCTTTTGAAGTGGTAATAGACACTTCCAGCCTTCATATCCGCCGCGTCAGCGATGCTGCGAAGAGAGACCGCGGCATACCCGCTTTCACGGAACAGTTTTGCGGCAGCATCCAGAATGCGCTTGCGGGTTTCCCCCGCGCGATCGAGTTTCAGTTTTTCAACAGCCATTCATATCTCCTGATTTCTAACTAACGTTAGACAACAAAAAACAGACTGTCAATTCCATAGAAAAACTCACCTTTACGATCGCAAAGGTGAGTTTGTTTTTTTATTTATTTACAGACAGTTAGCCGTTTCGAAGCGCCGTTAATGTTGTGGTCGGCGTTATCGCTTCCGGATCAGTCTTAATGTGAATCAGCGCCGCTTTACCGCTTTTTCTGGCCCGTTCAAAAGCCCCTTCGAATTCCTCACTTTTCTCAACAGTTTCTGCATGCGCTCCATAGGCGGACGCGATTGCAGCAAAATCCGGATTGACCAGATCCGTTGCAGAAATGCGTGCAGGAAAATCCCTCTCCTGATGCATTCGGATTGTCCCGTAAACACCGTTATCAATAACAAGTACGATAATATTTGCCCCAAACTGCACAGCGGTTCCAAATTCCTGCATCGTCATTTGAAAGCATCCGTCACCGGCAAAACAGATCACTTCTTTTTCAGGATTTCTCAGTTTTCCCGCAACAGCCGCTGGCAACCCGTATCCCATGGACCCTGACGTCGGCGCCAGTTGCGTACCGAACCGCCGGAACCGCCAGAAACGATGCAACCAGATGGCATAATTTCCCGCCCCGTTTGTCATAATAGCATCTTCAGGCAATTCTGCTCGAAGGACGCTCATAATGTCGCCCATTTTGGCAGCACCAACAGTTTCAGGAAGTTTATCGGTCCATTCGCGGTAGGCTTCATGGGCCTGACTGGCACTCTTGTTCCCAGATTTCCCTTTCAGCTTTACAGCTTCTTTCAGGAAGCGGCCAGGCGTTGCATTGATAGAAATGTCCGGTACATAAATGCGGCCAAGTTCTTCCGGCCCGGCATGGATATGAACCAGCTTCTGCCTGGGTTTCGGAATTGCAAAAGAGGTAAAACCCTGGCTGGGATTTTCTGAAAAACGCGCGCCGAGCAGGATAACCAGATCACTCTCATCGATGCGTTTTTTAAGGGCAGGATTAATCCCAAGTCCAACATCACCTGCATAATTCGGATGTGAATGATCAAATAACTGCTGACGGCGGAAAGAACAGGCAACCGGTATGTTCCAGTTTTCTGAAAATTGTGTCAGGCTTGCAACGGCTTCTTTGGTCCAGCGACTTCCTCCTGCAACCAGAATCGGGGAATTCGCCTGTCCCAGGAGAGCCTCCAGCGCCTCCATATCCTCTATGCAAGGTGACGGTTCCGCGACTTCCACTCGTGGTCCCGCAACAACATCTGCTGCATCGCGCAGCATGTCTTCGGGAAGCGTCAGGACAACTGGTCCAGGCCGTCCGCTCATAGCCACATGATAGGCATGTGAAATAATTTCAGGGATCCGCTCTACCTGGTCAATTTCCTCCACCCATTTAGCAAGATCGCTGAAAGTCTGGTGATAATTCACTTCCTGAAAAGCTTCTCGCCCACGCATCTGGCGTCCGATTTGCCCAACAAACAGGATCATGGGGGTACTGTCCTGCTTGGCAACATGAATACCTGCTGTCGCGTTGGTGGCGCCGGGTCCTCTTGTCACAAAACAGATACCCGGGCGAGCAGTCATCTTCCCGTCAGCTTCCGCCATCATCGCAGCGCCTCCTTCCTGGCGGGCGACGATCGTCTCGATCGAGCTGTCATGGAGGGCATCAAGAACGGCTAGATAACTTTCACCTGGTACACAGAATACACGCTCTACCCCCTGACTTTCGAGGCATTCCACAACGAGTTGACCACCGGTCTTCATTTTACATATCCCTTAACTGATGCATTGGCCCGACTTGAGCATAAGCAGGATAGGGGGACATAAAAAAAAATCATAGAGAGCGCACAAAAAAAATCTCCCTTCTGTCGGAAAGTTGCTTCATCATACGTCCTTGGTTGCATAACCATGAAAGGACAGGTCATGCAGTATTCCATTCTGATTTACGGTGTTGAGGGCGAATTTGAGCGTTTAACGGAAGAAGAGCAGTCTGAAATTATGGCAGGGCACGGCCGCTTGCAGGATCGGCTGAAAGAAAAGGGAGCATATGCTGGTGCTAAACTAATGCCGACCAGCAGCGCCGTTTCCCTAAAACCTGCAGCTCAGACACAGAACAAACCGCTAGTCGTAGACGGTCCTTTTGCGGAAACAAAAGAAAGGCTTCTCGGGCTTTACATTATCGACTGTGAAACGCTGGAAGAGGCGATTAGCCTTTCCGAAGAAATTTCCTCCCCGATCGTCACTATTGAAATTCGGCCAATAGACTGGCCAGGCGGGTTGCTTAATCCGGATGCCTGAAAACAAGTGGCTGACGTCCCGCTTTAGTCAGATAAGACCGAAGGCTATTGGCGCCTTGAACCGCTATTTTCGAGATATTGATCTTGCAGAAGAAGCGTTTTCAATCAGCTGTACCAGAGCGCTCAGCCACTGGCAGAAAAATGGCCTGCCGGATGATCCTCTTGCCTGGCTCCTTACTGTAGGGCGCAACGCAGGGCGGGATATTATTCGAAAAAATGCACGCCTGGAAAGCCTGGATGAAAAGCAGGAAGAACTGGCCGCCCAGCAAATATCCGAGAATGAGGAACTGATTGGCTTTCGGGATGATGTTCTGCGTCTCATGTTCATTTGCTGTCATCCGGATTTGTCTCCGCAAGACCAGTCCGCGCTTGCGTTAAAGATTGTCGCCGGATTGAGTATTTCAGAAATCGCTTCGGCCTTCCTTGTGAAGCCCAAAACCATGGAACAACGAATTCGCCGGGCGAAGAAAACAATTTCTGAAGCCAATATTCCTTTTGAAATTCCCAGCATGATTGAACGGAACACGCGTCTGAAATCCGTAATGCTTATGCTCTATCTTCTTTTTAACGAAGGCTGGTCAGCGAGTTCCGGTGAGGCTCCAGTCAAAGCAACCGTCTGCAATGAAGCCATCAGACTGACACGGACCCTTCTGGAGCTTTTTCCCTCAATCACCGAGCTGATGGGTCTCCTCGCTCTTTTTTTGTATCAGCATTCCCGGCGCGAAGCCCGTGCAGATATAAAAGGAGATCTTCTTCCGCTGGAAGAACAGGATCGATCCCTCTGGGATCTGGGCATGATAAAAGAAGCACATGCCTTGATGGAAAAATCTGTAAGGCATATGACACCCGGCCCCTATCAAATCCAGGCCGCTATTGCCGGCGTGCATGCGAGATCAAAATCTGATGAAAAAACCGATTGGCATGAAATCGAAAAGCTCTATAGCGCCTTATATGCGCTTGAACCCAGTCCTGTAGTAAAACTCAACCATGCTGCCGCAATTGCCAAGACGAAGGGGCCTGTTGCCGCGCTTGAAACCCTCAGCCCTCTTTGCGAGGAGCTCAAGGCCTACAAATGGTTTCATGCAATGAGAGCATCTCTTTATCTGGAAATTGAAGATTTCGCCGCTGCTAAAGTTGCCTATGAGAAGGTTCTTTCTCTCAATCCTCTTGCAGCAGAAAAGCGTTTTATCGAAGAAAAACTGGAATTCTGCAAAAAAAATCTCTGACCCTGTCGGTTTTTGCCTTTCTGTCCCGTCCTTGACATATCTCGCTTATGAGACCTTAAAACAGGAGGATAAAATGGCCGTAGAAATGACAACACCAGGTGCAGCAGGATGGATCGAATTTTCAGGTCCAAATGCAGCTGAAGCAAAAAAATTCTATGCTGATGTTATGGGCTGGACCATAAATGACATGCCTATGGAAGATGGTAGCAGTTATACCGGACTACTGGTTGGTGATGAGGCTATTGGCGGGGTTAGCCCTATGCCTGCAGACGCTGGAAGCTGGACGATTTACGTTACGGTTCCTGATGTGGATAGCGCAACCGAGAAAGCCCGAAAAGCCGGTGCGACCATCACAGCGGCTCCTTTCGATGCCCCTGGCGTCGGACGCATAAGCAAAATCATTGATCCGCAGGGTGCGTCAATCGCCATGATCACCTACGAAAGCATGCAAGCTTAAGCGGGGAAAATCATGGCCTATGACGAACTCCTTGCTGTGCGTTTTCGCGACTGTCTTGGCAATCTTGAAGGGGTCAGCGAAAAACGCATGATGGGCGGGGTTTGTTTTTTACTCCATGGTAACATGATCGGCGGCGCAGACAGGCAAACGGATGGTCTGGGCCGCTTCATGTTTCGTGTGGGAAAAGACAACGAAGCCGAAGCGTTAAAAAGAGAAGGCGCTTCAGTCATGGTACATGGCGGGCGTAAAATGGGGGGAATGATTTTCGTAGGTGAAAAATACTGCAAAGATGACGCTTTAAGAGCCTGGATTGACTTGTCTTTAAGCTTCACCAAAACTCTACCACCTAAATAGATAAAAGCCGCTTGAGAGAGCGGCTTTTTCAGCTTTCAATATTTTATTTAGCGCAGTTAATACAGCGGCTGGCATAGGGGAGGATCTTCAACCTTTTCTCGCCAATATCATCACCGCAGACTGTGCATATTCCATAGGTTCCGGCTTTCAGCCGGCCTAACGCGGCTTCTATAGCACCCAATTCATCCAGCGCTTCTTTTTCAAGCCGTTCCATAACCTCTTCGTCCTCGCGCTCCATAGCCTGTTCGGAAAAATTCGAGCTATGCTCCTGACGAAGGGTGTTTTCCATTTCAGCAACGCGATCTTCCAGAAGCTTGTGACGACTCACGAGTTCTTCTTTTATTGCAGCCAATTCCAACATCTCAGTTCTCCTCCTCTCTAGCCACCGAAATGAAAGCTTAGCCTGCCAGTTGAGTAGATCGCCTTGATAGAAATCAATTATTTTCGAGTTCCTCATAAACCGCGGTTGCCAGGCTCATGAGGTCCTGTTTTTCAACGGGAGCGACCATTGCATATGCATAATTCTGATCAACCCAGTAAAAAGCGGATACACCCTTATTCGCCGCAAATTGAAAAGCTGTATCTTCAGCTGTATCACTGCTCCGCACATAAAGTGTCAGACGGCGTCCGTCTTTCTTCTCATACATAAATTGAGCTGCCGGCTTTTCTCCTTCAGAGAGCAACCTCCCTCCCATCAGCTGATATCCCTGTGCTGCCAAATCTGGCGCCTTAATTGACGTGCCAAGCCTTTTTGAAAGCCATTTGACAAGATGCTGCTCTTCTTTTGCCGTGACTTCTACCGGGTGGCGAATTTCGGACACAAACACTTTATGAGCACCGATTGCACTGGATGCAAAAACCTGCCGCTCGCCCTGCTGATCCTGGGTCCCCAAAAACTGACTGCCCAAACCGGCCAATACACCTACTCCGATCAGCAAAAGAGAAGCAGCCATCTGCCGCCACCCTGGAAAAAAGGAAGAAATCGTTGGCTTGCTGGCACTTAGCTGCTCCCGCATAGTGTCAGGAACATCTTCTTCGGCGATACTGGAAAAAGCCTGTCGCATCTGGGCATTCTGTAAAATATATGCATGAACAGTTGCAGCATCATCCGGGTTTTTCGAAAGCCACTGCTCCATTTTCAGTGTTTCAACTGCAGAAAGCTGCCCATCCACATAAGCGTGTAGCTTTTCCTCGCTCATGAAATCCTGTTCGGTCATTTCACCCTCCGCAATCCACTATTAGCTCTTTCGCTCATCAGCTTTCTAAGTTGTGCTCGCCCCCGGCTCAATCTGGACATAACTGTACCGACCGGTATTCCCAAAACCTCCGAAGCCTCAATATAACTCAATTCCTCAAGCCCTATCAGCAAGACCACTTCCCGTTGATCCTTTGGCAACTTCTCAAGCGCCTTTTGAATATCCTGAATTGCCAGATGTTGTTCTTGACCCGCAGGAACGCTTGCATTCACAGCGTCCTTTTCCTCAAGCGCTGCACGATCCGGGCGAACGGCCTCGCGTTTTACGAGATTGATATGCTGGTTATGAAGAATAGTGAATAACCAGGATCGTATATTTGTTCCGGGTTTAAAAAGATGCAATCGGTCAATGGCCCGTGTCAGGCTTTCCTGCACAAGATCATCTGCATGCTCGGCGCTACCGGTAAGAGCGCGGGAATAGCGGCGAAGGCTGGGCAGGCAACCCAGAATCTGCTTGTGAAGATCTTTCATATCGACCTTATCGTAGCGGACTTAAAAGAATGAAAGAAAGGAAAAGGATGATTGAGGTTACAGGACATCCTTTTCCCGTTCAGCCCCTAAAGGGGCTAGGGGCGTGCAAGATGCCAGACACCCTTGAAACCTTTACCGGTAATATCGCCCGGCTTCTTGTCCTTGATCCAAGTGTAAAGTGGTTTTCCTTTGTAAGCCCACTGCTTTGAGCCATCCTCACGGGAAATAACAGAAAAATCACCTTCATCTTTAGCCATGGCATCTGCCTTTAACGGAGGCCAGTTGACAGCGCATTTTCCTTTACAATTGGAAATACCGACCTTGTCCTTATCAAAAGTATAAAGGCTCATCCCCTTGGCATCAGTCCAGATTTCCATTCCCTCGACCGTCGCCTTTTTGGCAACAGCCGACATATGATGGGCAGCCAGTGCTGTCCCGCTAACCAATACAACCGCAAGCGCGGCAGATACTGCAATCCGTTTGAACATCGTCATCCCTTTCTTTAGGCAAAGAAGTTCATAAAATTCGAACTTCAATAAGGATGAACAAACGGATCCGGTTTTTATTCCCAAAAAAATTCAGGCTGTGAAAGAAAACCCGTCATAGCCTGCTGCGGCAACGTCATCGCATTTCTTCACATAAGTTGGATATCCAAGATAAGGCATGAAAACCCTTGGCTTACCGGGAATGTTCGCGCCCAAATACCAGGAATTGCAGCTGGGGAACAGGGTTCTGTCTGCAATATTATTGACATGATGAACCCAGTTGGCCTCATCCTGTTCATTTGCTTCAATGAGCGGATGTCCGTGGGCGCGCATATATTTCAGGCAATCGGTAATCCAATTCACATGCTGTTCGATCGAAGGCATCATATTCGCAAGGACAGAAGGGCTTCCAGGACCGGTAACGAGAAACATATTCGGAAATCCGGACACAGACAGTCCAAGATAGGCACGCGGACCTTCCGCCCATTTCTCCGCAAGGGGCAAGCCTTCACGTCCTTTGATATCAATCTTCATCAACGCCCCTGTCATGGCATCAAATCCGGTTGCAAAGATCAAAACATCAAAATCAAATTCCTGTTTCGCTGTTTTAAGTCCGCTATCGGTAATCCGTTCAATAGGGGCCGATTTCACATCAACGAGAGAGACATTATCGCGGTTAAAGGTCTGATAGTATCCCGTATCAACACACAGACGCTTGCATCCAACAACGGTTTCCGGCGTTAAAAGTGCCGCTGTCTCTTCATCTTGTACAGCAGCTCGAATTTTGTCGCGAATATAGTTCGCCGCTGTATCATTTGCCTTTTTATCAACCAGCAAATCATTGAAAGCTCCCAGAAAAGCCAACCCGCCCTTTTCCCAGCGTTTTTCATAAATTTCATGCCGCTCTTGTTCAGAAACATCGTAGGCGTTGTCCGGATTTACTTCAAACAACATCCCTGATCGGGTCAGGTGGGCGGCTGTTCGGCGTTCCTCATAATTGGATTTCACGTGACGGCGATACTCATCGGTCAATGCTTCATTATGTGCAGGAACCGCATAGCTTGGTGTGCGTTGAAAGACATAAAGATGATCCGCCTGTTCAGCAATGAGAGGAATAGACTGAATTGCAGAGGAGCCTGTCCCGATAATGCCAACTCTTTTGCCGGTAAAATCCACGTTCTCATGCGGCCAGTGACCCGTGTGATAGACTTCTCCATTAAAATGCGCAAAGCCGGGTATTTCCGGGATATTCGCCGAGGAAAGGCAACCCGTTGCCATGACGCAGACCCGGGCATGCAAGGTCTCGGCATTATCCAGATCAACTCGCCAGAGCTGCTCTCTTTCCAGATAGGTCGCTTCCTGAACACGCGTGTTAAACTGGATATCTTTCTTCAGATCAAAACGCTCAACCACGTGATTGACATAAGACAGGATTTCGGGCTGTGTCGCATATTTTTCGCTCCAGTCCCATTCCTGCTGCAACTCTTTGGAAAACTGGTAGGAATACTCCATACTCTCTACATCGCAGCGTGCACCTGGATAGCGGTTCCAGTACCAGGTTCCCCCGGCATTACCTCCTGCTTCCACGATATGGGCTCGAAACCCGTTTTCCCGCATTTTGTGGAGCATATAAAGGCCCGCAAACCCGGCCCCAACGATTAGCACATCATAATCAGCTTTTACCTTCATGCCTCCCCCATTTTTTCTTCATTTTCTTTGGCAGGGATCTGAAAAGTGTATCAGGATGAACTAATTGAGCAATGAATTTCTCTAGCTGCGCTGGCTGGCAATTTTGGCAAGGCTTTTCACTAAAGATACAATTTCCGGCAGATTTTCTCCGGCGACATCTCCGCGGGGGCCAATGGCATTAATGATATAGCGAACAGGTTTTCCATCTTCCGCAACTGGCGCAGCAACCGTTGCCAATCCTTCGGGAAGGGTTTCCTCTTCATACGCGTAACCTGCCATTCGATCCTGCCGTACCTGCTCTGACCAATGTGAAAATTCATGAGGTATTTTAGCCCACCTGGTCTTCGCATAAGCCTCTTCAAGCTCTTCACGTTCAAGGCTCTTCCAGCCCGCCAAAATACGTCCTGCCCCGCCAAACCAGGCAGGGAACCTTGTCCCGACTTTGGCATAAAGCCCCAAAGGAACATCCGGCAGGGCGCATGCAACGATCACCATATAATCGCTGCGAACATGCTGGCTGAGATAAATACAGACCCCAAACTTGTCGGCCGCCTCGTTCATATCAACCTCAATGCGCTTCGCCAGCTCTTCCTCTCGCATTTTTCCTGTCAGTTCAAGAACGCCGCCAAGGCAAAGGCTGTAGGTTTTTGTATTCGGGTTGAATTCCACCATCCCTTCTTCCTGCAAGGTTTTCAGGACCGCATAAACAGTCCCTGGATAACGCCCAAGGGATGAGGCCAAAGGCGTAACACCGGTACCCCCTCTCCGGTTGGAAAGTGCTCTCAGGATATCGATGGTCAGTTTCGCGGCGCCGACCTGTTTCACACCTTTTTTCATATCGCTCATTTTTTCTATACAAAATTTAATATTTCATACAATAAATAACAGGATTGAATTTTTTTCATCGAAAAGCAATCCTGTTTTTGCTGGCAGCCGCGCTGAATAAAAAACAACAAGAACAATCAGCGTAGGCTTGTCCGGCCATAATTGACCTCACGCAGGAGAAATACTGTGACCCGGCTTGTCAGTGCACTTGATCCAAAAAGTGATGAGTTTCAAAAAAACAGAAAAGACATGTTATCTTTGCTCGACCATGTACGGGAGCTTGAACAGCGTGTCGTCCGATTAAGTGAAAAACAAAAAGAACGCTTTCACAAAGCTGGAAAACTATTGCCAAGGGAACGGATTGACGCCCTGCTGGATCCAGGCTCCCCCTTCATCGCCCTGAGCTCCCTGGCGGGCTATAAAATGCATGAAGATGATGGCGAGGAGAATGTCCTTGGTGGATGCGTTATCACTGGAATAGGCTTTGTCGCCGGAACAAGGGTTGCGCTTATTGTCAGCGACAGCGCAATTAAAGGCGGTACAGGCACCTGGGCTGGCGGCGAGAAAACGCTGCGACTACAGAAAATTGCAGCAGAACAGAAATTGCCTGTTGTAAACCTTGTCGAAAGCGGCGGCGGCAACCTCCGTCTGACTTACCTGACTTTTGCTGTCATGGGAGGACGCCGGTTTGCCAATCAGGCGCGGCTTTCCTCCGCAGGTCTTCCCCAGGTCACGGTTGTTCATGGAAATGCAACTGCGGGCGGCGCTTATGTGCCTGGAATGTCTGACTATGTCATTGTTGTAAGAGACCAAAGCAAAATGTTTCTCGCCGGTCCTCCTCTTCTGAAAATGGCAACGGGTGAGATTGCGGACGATGAAGAACTTGGCGGCGCACAAATGCATGCAGCGATTGCCGGAACCGCCGAATGGATCACCGAAAATGACGCCCATGGCGTTGCCAAGGCACGTGAAGCCGTTGCAAATCTGAACTGGCAAATGGATACAGAAACAGTCGGACAGACGGAGGTAAAACAACCTCTCTATGATCCGGATGAGTTAGCGGGCGTTGTCCCGATCGATTATCGCCAGCCTGTGGATGTGAGAGAGATTGTCGCACGCATTGCTGATGGATCGGAATTTCTCGAACATAAGGAAGAATTTGACGAATACACTATCTGTGGCTGGGTTCACATCAACGGCTTCAAGGCAGGCGTGATCGGTAATAATGGTCCCATAACGGCAAAAGGGGCAGTAAAAGCGGCGCAATTTATTCAGCTCTGTGATCAGGTTGGAACTCCGCTGATTTTCCTGCAGAATACCACAGGATTTATCGTCGGAAAGGATGCCGAAACCGCAGGTATCATCAAACATGGGGCAAAATTGATCCAGGCCGTAGCCAATGCGCGGGTTCCCAGGATCACCATTATGGTCGGAGCGTCTTTTGGCGCAGGAAACTATGCCATGTGCGGACGCGGATATGATCCGGATTTTCTGTTTACCTGGCCCAATCATCGGATCGCCGTCATGGGCGGCGAACAGGCTGCAGGTGTGCTTGAGATAGTCGCGCGCGGTAGTGCCAAACGCCTTGGTAAGGAGGTAAATGAGGACAAGCTTGCCTCGCAGCGAGACGATATTGTTGCTCACTACGACCGAACGTCATCTGCCCTTTACGCCACATCACAAGTTTGGGATGACGGAATAATTGACCCAAGAGATACCCGCCGCATTCTCGGCGAATGCCTGGCCATAACCAATGGCGCGCAGCACCGCAGCCCCTGCCCATCAACCTTTGGTGCGGCAAGACTGTAATTCACCTGGAGATAAAAATGATTTTCACTCATGAACATGACGAGCTCGTCAGAACAACAAATAAAATAATCGAAGAGCACATCAATCCAAATATGGATGATTGGGAAAAAGCAGAAATTTATCCCGCTCATGATGTCATGAAGAAGTTCGCTGAAGCAGGCCTTCTGGGAATTGGAAAACCGGAAGAATATGGGGGTCTCAATCTCGACTTTTCCTATGAGATGGTTTTTGCCGAAGCGCTTGGCAATATTCGCGGCAACGGTGTTTCAACATCCATCGGTGTTCAGACCACCATGTGCACACCGGCCCTGGCCAGGCATGGTAGCGACGAGCTTAAACAGGAATTTCTCGCACCGACTATTGCCGGTGATATGGTCGGCTGTATTGGTGTCAGTGAACTTTCAGCAGGCTCCGACGTCGCGCAGATTAAAACAACAGCCCGCAAAGATGGCGATGATTATGTGATCAATGGTTCCAAAATGTGGATCACAAATGGCGTGCAGGGTGACTGGATCTGTTTGCTTTGCAATACTTCGGATAACAATAAACACCAGAATAAATCACTCATCATGGTGCCCCTTAAATCCAAAGGTGTTTCTGTCTCGCGCAAACTGGACAAGCTGGGGCTTGTCTCTTCAGACACAGCTGAGCTTTTTTTCGATGATGTTCGGGTTCCTGTTCGCAACCGAATTGGGGAAGAAGGCAAGGGTTTTACCTATCAGATGGAACAGTTTCAGGAAGAACGACTGTTTGCGGTCGCGCGGGGCTTGCGGGTTCTTGAAAATGTCATTGAAGACACTGTCGAGTATACCGGCCAGCGGATGGTTTTTGGCAAACCTGTTCGCGACAATCAGGTTGTCTATCACAAACTTGCAGAACTGCAGACAGAAGTGGAAGCCTGCCGTGCCATTCTCTATCAGGCAACAGAAAGTTACCTGGAGGGTAACGATGTCACTAAACTTGCCTCCATGGGTAAATACCTGATCGGGAAGCTGGCGCTGAAAGTTCCGACAGAATGCCTGCAATTCTGGGGTGGCCAGGGTGTTATGAACGAGAACTATGTCTCCCGTGCCCTCAGGGATATGAGGGTTACAGCCATTGGCGGCGGTGCATCGGAGATCATGCTTGAAGTGATCGCCAAATATATGAGCATCCATCCCGGCCGCAGCAAGAAAGGTTAAATCATGCATCTCACCCATGAACATCGGGAAATGCAGCGGACCACTCTTGCCTTGATTGAAGAGGTCATTCACCCTCATATTGATCAGTGGGAAAAAGACGCCATTTTCCCGGCGCATGATGTGATGAAAGCGTTTGCCGGTGCCGGCCTTCTCGGCATTGGAAAACCGGAAAAATATGGCGGTCTTGACCTTGATTTCTCTTATGAAATGGTCTTCGCGGAAACCCTTGGAAATATTCGCTCCAGCGGGATCGGCACAGCGATCGGGGTGCAGACAACAATGTGCACCCCGGCACTTTTGAAATACGGGACAGAAGCCCTGAAAGAGGAATATCTTGTTCCCACCATCCAGGGGGATCTGGTGGGCTGCATTGGCATCAGCGAAAATCATGCCGGATCCGATGTGGTCCAGATCCGCACAACCGCCCGCAGGGATGGTGATGATTACGTGATCAACGGCTCCAAAATGTGGATCACCAACGGGGTGCAAGGGGATTGGATCTGTCTGCTTTGCAACACTTCCGAGGAGGGAGGCCCCTATAAAAACAAATCCCTGATCATCGTGCCTTTAAAAACCAAAGGGGTCTCGGTTTCACGAAAACTGGACAAGCTGGTTCTCAGATGTTCGGACACGGCTGAGCTGTTCTTTGATAATGTCCGTGTCCCGGCTTCAAATCTGATCGGTGAAGAAGGTAAGGGTTTCCTATACCAAATGAAGCAGTTTCAGGAAGAGAGGATGTTTGTCACAGCCCGCGGTATCCGGGCCATGGAAATGGCGATCGAACAAACTATTGAATATACAACGGACCGAAAAGTCTTCGGCACAGCCATTATCGAAAACCAGACCGTATACCACAAACTGGCGGCCATGCAGTCCGAACTCGAAGCCGCTCGTGCGCTTCTTTATCAGGCGACTGACGATTACTTGGCTGGCAAGGACATCACGAAAATCGCCTCCATGGCAAAGTATCTCGTGGGGAAGCTTTCCATGACCATACCCGGCGAATGCCAGCAATTTTGGGGAGGCCAGGGGGTCATGAACGAAAACTGGATTTCCCGTGCCTATCGAGATATTCGCCAAACAGCCATCGGTGGCGGCGCCAATGAAATCATGCTCGAAGTTGTAGCGAAAACCTTGGGTATTCATCCTGGAAAATAAAGGATATACGGCATGCAAAATCTGCCTCAAACAGAATTTCTGAAACTGGACAAAACCGGATCGCGCCTGACAATTCTCTTCAACAGGCCAGAGCAGCGAAATGCCATTAATGTGAAAATGGGTCAGGAATTTGCTGACACGGTTGACTGGCTTCATGCTCATGAAGAGGAGGTTCGTCTGGTTCTCCTGCGAGGTGCCGGAGGGCATTTTTGCGCTGGCGGTGATATCAAGGAAAGAAAAAACCAGGTTGATACCGCGGCTGCAGGTGAAGACCCCATTTTTGAACGTAACAGGAAAGCAGGTCTTGCTTTCCTGGCTTTTGAACGTCTGCCGCAAACCACTGTCGCTGTCGTTGAAGGATCCGCTTTTGGCGGCGGCATGGGCTATGCCTGTCTTGCAGATATTACCGTTGTCTCAACCACTGCAAAAATGGGCATGCCGGAAACCACATTGGGTGTAGCTCCCGCGCAGATCGCCCCCTATGTGGTCAAGCGTATTGGCCTGACCCGGGCAAGGCAGCTTGCGCTGACCGGTGAGAGATTTGATGGCCGTAAAGCTTATGAGTACGGCATAGCGCAATATCTCAGTGAACCGGACAAACTGGAGGAAACCGTCAATCAGGTCATCACCAGTGTTTTGAAATGCGGCCCAAAAGCCAATGCAGCAACCAAAAGAATTATGGCGAATGTCGGCCGTTTCAATGATGAAGAACTGATTGAAAAATCAGCCGGGCTCTTTGCCGAGCTTAATAAAAGCGGTGAAGGAAAAGAAGGCCAAACCGCCTTCGCCGAAAAACGCAAACCCGTCTGGCAGGACGAAATTCAATGAAAAATCAAAACAAATCTGTTCGAATTGGCGGTGCTTCCGGCTACTGGGGAGATTCCCAGGAAGCCCCGAAACAGCTCGTAAAACACGGGAAAATCGATTACCTGGTTTTCGATTATCTGGCAGAAGTCACCATGTCCATCCTTGCCCGCATGAAAGCGCGTAATCCGGATACCGGATACGCCCAGGATTTTGTTCATCTGGCCATGAAGCCTTTATTGGCAGACATCAAAAAGCGCGGCATTAAAGTGGTTGCCAATGCAGGCGGCATGAATGTCCGCGCCTGCGCCAAAGCCTTATCTGAAGTGGCTGATGCGGCAGGAATTTCCCTTAAAATTGCTGTTGTTGAAGGCGATGATCTATCGGAAAGAATAAATGACCTGCAGGCGAAAGGGATTACCGAAATGTTTTCCGGAAAAGCCCTTCCGGAAAATCTGATCAGTGCCAATGCCTATCTTGGAGCCTTTCCGATTGCGGCTGCCCTTGAGAAAGGCGCCGAGGTTGTTATTACCGGTCGGTGCGTTGACAGTGCTGTTACACTCGGCCCTCTTATTCATGAATTTGGCTGGTCTATCAATGACTATGACAAGCTGGCTGCCGGTGCCCTTGCGGGACATATCATCGAATGCGGCGCGCAGGCAACGGGCGGTAACTTCACTGACTGGCAGGATGTCGTCGATGGATGGGATAATATGGGATATCCCATCGCTGACTGCGCGAGCGACGGGACCTTTGTTATCACAAAGCCGGAGAAAACCGGGGGGCTGGTTTCGCCGCTTACCGTTGGGGAGCAAGTTCTTTATGAAATCGGCAATCCGGCAGCCTATATCATGCCCGATGTGGTCTGTAACTTCTCAAAAATCTCACTTGAGCAGATTGCCCCGAATAAAGTGAAAGTCAGCGGCGTTACCGGCCTTCCACCAACGCCGAACTACAAGGTCTCAGCCACCTATTCAGATGGCTACCGGGCAACAGCCATGACGGTCATCACAGGATTTGATGCACCTGAGAAAGGGCGGCATTTTGGTGAAGCCCTGATCCGTAGAACCCGGACCCTGTTCCGTGAAAGAAATATGGGGGATTACCGGGATACTGCGATCCATCTTGTAGGCGCGCAGACCCTGTGGGGCGATAATGCAAATGAACATGCACCGCAATCCCGGGAGCTAACAGCACGTATTGATGTTCATCATGATGAAAAAGATGCTGTAAATCTCTTTTCCAAAGAAGCAACGGGTGTTGGCCTTTCCATGACGACGGGCCGTGCTCCTGGAGGGGCTGCGGGACGGCCAAAAGTCACGCCAGTTGTTGCTCAATATGCGTTCCTCATTGCCAAAAGTGAAATTGTTCCGACAATTTCAATGAATGAGGAGCAGTTCGAAATTCTTGAACGCCCGGATAGCTGGACAAATAACCTTCCCATGGAAGATGACTTTCAGAATGCAAATGCTGAAGACGCTCTGGATGCGGAAGTGTTGCTTATAGATCTGGCGGTCGCCAGAAGTGGTGATAAAGGAGACAGCGCCAATATTGGTGTTATGGCCCGCGACCCTGCTTATATTCCTTACATTGCCAGTGCTCTCAGCGAAGGGGCGGTCGCTAAATGGTTTGCGCATACGACGAAAGGGGATGTTCATCGTTATTATCTTCCTGGAATGAATGCGTTTAACTTCCTGCTCACCCAGTCTTTGGGCGGTGGGGGAACTTCGTCCCTTCATCTGGATAGCCAGGCTAAAACCTATGGGCAGCAAATCCTGGCTATGCCGGTCGCCGTACCCTCAAATCTTGCACAATCACTGAAGAAGAAGCGTGGATAAACGCCATGATTAAAACTCTCCTTATCGCCAATCGCGGAGAAATTGCCCGCAGGATCATCCGGACCGCACAAAATCTGGGTATCGAAACTGTCGCCGTTTATACAGAAACCGATACAAATACGCCCCATATGCAAGCTGCGGATATTGCTGTTCTTCTTGAAGATCAACCTGATCGCGGGGAGCCCTATCTTGATATTGAGCGTCTGATAGAGATCGCAAAAGCACATAATGTGGATGCCATTCATCCCGGATATGGTTTTCTTTCGGAAAATCCGGATTTCGCCAAAGCCTGTGAAGACGCGTCAATCATCTTTGTGGGTCCAACAGCAGATGCGATTTCCCTTATGGCTGATAAAGCAGAAGGCAAAATTCGCATGCAGAATGTGAACGTGCCTTGCGTGCCCGGTTATGACGGTGAGGACCAGCGCGATGACATCTTGCGCACAGAAGCAGAGAAGATCGGCACACCACTCCTCATCAAAGCCGTGGCCGGGGGTGGAGGACGCGGTATGCGCCGCGTCGATAAACTGGATCAGTTTGATGAAGCACTCGCCTCTGCAAGAAGTGAGGCAAAAAACGCCTTTGGATCAGATGTCGTCATTCTGGAAAAATATCTGGTTCAGACACGGCATATCGAAATTCAGGTATTTGCAGACACCCACGGCAATGTAGTGCATTTGTTCGAAAGGGATTGTTCAACCCAGCGCCGTCACCAGAAAGTAATCGAGGAAGCCCCGTCTCCTTTTGTCGATCCGGATTTACGCGACGCACTTGGAAAAGCTGCCGTGACCGCTGCTGCGGCAATCAACTATCGAGGCGCAGGAACTGTTGAGTTTCTTGTGACACCGGAAAAAGAATTTTACTTTATTGAGATGAATACCCGCCTGCAGGTCGAACATCCTGTTACTGAAGAAATTACAGGGCTTGATCTTGTGGAATGGCAGCTAAAAATTGCCGCGGGCGAGCCCCTCCCGCTCAATCAGGAGGAGATCCAGTTAAACGGAGCCTCGATGGAGGTGCGCCTTTATGCGGAAAATCCGGAAGACAATTTTATGCCTCAAACTGGGAGCGTCCTTGAATGGTATCATCCGGAAGGTCCTGGCATTCGTATTGATCATATGATTGCGGAAGGCAATTTTATCTCTGCACGCTATGATCCCATGATTGCCAAAATTATAGTTTCCGGAAAAAACCGGGAAGCCGCCCGTAAAAAACTGACAAGTACTTTACGCCAGCTTCGCTTGAAAGGCCTTCTTACCAATCGATCTTTCCTGCTTTCCTGTCTCGATCATTCTTCGTTTATTGAAGGGCCGGATACAGGCTTTGTCGACACGTTACTATCGGAGACAGACCAATCACAGAGCGTTCTTTTTGAGACCTTCGCAGCAGCAGTTCTCTATTTTCAGGAATGCAGAAAATTCCGAACATCAATAGAGGACTGGTCCAGCCTGGGAATTGCCACACGCCGATTTGCCGTCCTTTTTGGCGAAGAAGAGAGACACTTCAGTATTTCGGCTCGAGATACATCAGTTGAAATTTCGCATCCGGAAAAAGAGGGGACAATGACCGTCAATCTTGTCATGTCTGAGGATGAGATTACAGCGCTTAAGGTTGGAAATGACACATATCCCCTTTGCTTCTGGCCAACCGAAGACGGCACACTATTTGATTTTTCAGATGGTTTCCTGATTGCAGATCGCAAAGATCCAAATCCGGAAAATGCAGGACCAGCAGAGGCTGATCACATTATCACCGCGCCAATGGCTGGGCGCATTCTCGCGATAGAAACTTCAGCCGGTGCTGAGACGCAATCGGGCGACACCGTGATCATTCTGGAAGCCATGAAAATGGAACATCGTATCCGTACAAACCGTGACGGTATTATTGAAAAAATCAACATTGCCGTTGGAGATCAGGTCAATAAGAATGACCGACTTCTGCAGCTACAGGCCTAAAGGGCCTGCAGCTTTGCAGCTTCTTCGCGCAAGTGTTTCGGACTTCCCAGGGTCGCACGGTTAGAATTCGCCCTTTTATACCAGAAATGTACGCCGGTCAGATCCGCAAACCCCATGCCGCCATGAACTTCCGTCGCCGTTTTCGCAATCCTCTGCGCGACACCATCCATATGGGACTTCGCAAGCAGCGCATTTAAATCAAACTCCTCCGGAAGATGATCATAGGCGTAAGCTGCATACCAGATCAAAGCCCGGCAAGGCTGAAGGTCTGCTGTCATTTCAGCGCACATATGTTTTACGGCCTGAAAAGATCCGATCACCCGATCAAACTGTTTTCGCTCCTTGGAATAGTCCACGGACTTTTCAAGCAATGTTTCTGAAACGCCCATGCTGTCCGCCGCCAAAACAACACGCGCTGCGTTGAGTGCCTGATTTATCTGCAAGCTGTCTTCGATAGGTATCGGTTCCGCAGATACATCCTTAAAGTCCAGATGCCCAACGCTTCGGGTCTGGTCAACTGACGGGAAATGTCTTTTGGAAAGCCCTTCAGCATTCGCCTCCACCAGATAAAAATTCCGGTTTCTATCTGACACCAGATATCCCTGAGCACCAGCAAAATCCAGCAGGAAAGAAGATCCACCGTTCAGCTTTCCTTTCTCAAAAACCAGCTTATTTTCCATCTTGCGATTTGAGAAAAGTACGGAGACTCCGACAGCAATGCGCTTTTCCCCGGAAGCCAATCCCGGAAGCCACGCTTCTTTTTGCGACCTTGAACCCAGTGTTGAAATAATCATGCTGGCAAGGACGGTCGACCCGGCAAAGGGAACCGAAGCTCCGGCCCGGCCCAGTTCCTCTGAAATCAGTATAGCATCAAGAAGGCCAAGCCCCATTCCACCATAATCTTCTGCGATCAAAACCCCCGGCAGGCCAAGCTCTGTAAGGGCTTTCCAAAGCGCTTCATTCGTTTTCTCTTCCGTTCGCGCACTTTCCCTTATGTTATCTAGATCCACAAGATGTTGAAGCGCTCTCCGGAAACTGTCCCGAATGAGGGTCTGTTCTTCTGAAAGGGTAAAATCCATTGATCAGGCTCCTTTCACGCGAGGTTCTTTGGGCATATCCAGTCCTCGTTCTGCGATAATGTTTTTCTGGATCTGGGCCGTTCCGCCGCCGATAATCAAACCCAGATCATACATGGATTGTTTCTGCCAATAACTTGCGCTGGTAATAGAAGGATCATCATCAAAATTCAGACCGTGATCCTCCATCAGGTCGATGGCAAAGCAATCCAGTTCATAATTGAGCTGACATCCGACCAGTTTACAGATCATATCACCAAGAGAGCGTGCGCCTCCCTTTTCCGCTTCGCTGATCATTCTCATTTCATGCAGGCGCATCGCCTGCACACGCGCCTGAAGGGCTATAAATCGATCACGGATCAATGGATCCTTCCCAAGGCAGTCCCCGTTCCAGGTTTCTGCTTTCAAAAGCTTTTTTATCTTAAGCAGGCGATCAAGAGAGCCATTGGCGTTAGAAAGCATGCCCCGCTCATGCTTCAAGGTGCTGTTAGCCACCATCCAGCCTTTTCCGCGGCCACCCACCACTTGAGACTTCGGCACTCTGACATCAGTGAAGAAAACCTCGTTAAAGGAAGGATGCCCGGTCATGGTTTGCAAGGGACGAATATCGACACCCGGTGTATCCATGGGAAAAATCAGATAACTGATCCCCTGATATTTATCCGCGTCAGGTTCGGTTCGAACAAGGCAGAAAATCATTTGCGCAATGGTCGCGGAAGATGTCCAGATTTTCTGACCATTGATCAGAAAATCGTCCCCGTCTTCAACAGCTTTCGTCTGCAAGGAAGCGAGATCCGAGCCAGATCCGGGTTCCGAATAGCCCTGACACCAGAAGATATCCCCTTCAATAGTCGGTTTAATCCATTTGGCTTTCTGTTCTTCCGTTCCATGCTCCAGAAGGGTGGGAACCAGCATGGAAATCCCCTGACTGGTCAGACCTTGGGGAATACTCTCCTTAAAAAACTCATCAGAAATGATCTGGTTTTTCAGGATATCCGGCTCCTCCCCGGCGCCCCCATATTCCTTAGGCACCGTTCGGTGGGCATATCCATGTTTGACAAGAAGTTTCTGCCACGCCAGCACATCCTCGCTATAAGGCCTGGGTTGCAGACGATAACTGAACGCTGTTTCTGTTGGGACCAGGTGCCGATATGACGAAATAAACTGGCGCACTTCCTCACGAAAGAGGCGATGCTCTTCCCGGTCATTTAGATCCATCTGACTGCCTTTCGTATTCATCCGTTGCGGACTACGATTATTCTTTTCGTTAAGGGTGGCCTGTCAGG
The DNA here is from genome assembly GCA_022360775.1 of Sneathiellales bacterium. Taxonomy (GTDB): domain Bacteria; phylum Pseudomonadota; class Alphaproteobacteria; order Sneathiellales; family Sneathiellaceae; genus Sneathiella. Next base: position 23,010 of record JAKSCD010000158.1, read on the forward strand.
TCAGATGGATCAATGACTAGATTTTTTGATAGAGAAATAAAATTTTGTATAGAAAACGCTAATTAACGATCCAGAACACCGCTGAGAGTATATTTCAGGATCTTCACGACCTGATCCGGCGTTCGTGCAACTGCCTGCGCTGCACCATCAACTTCCTTCAAGGCATGATTTACCGCTTCGTCATGCAAGGTGATATAAGGCGTTCCCATAGCGGCGCAAAATCCTGCATCAAATGCCGCATTCCACTGACGATATTTATCACCGAAGCGAACAACAGCGATATCTGCAGCTTCAATCAGGTTGCGGGTACGAATTGCGTTCATACGGCTGCCCATCTGATCTTTCCAGAAATCACTGGGAGCCTCGCCCAGGATGGCAACAGCACAGTCATCGCTATCTTCGTGAACGGTAACAGGGGAGACGAACTCAATCGGCAGGCCCGCCTTTTTTGCACCATCTTCAATCTGCTCTCGCCAATCGGTGTGAATTTCGCCGGAAAGATAAACAGTCCAAATTCGCTCAGTCATAATTTCAATCCTGTTTGTCATGATTTTCCGAACCCTATCCCATAGCCTTCTATAAACAAAGCCCGGAAAGGTCTTTTTCAAGGAATGGAAAATTCTGGCTGTTTATTCTCGGCGCCGGAGGGAAAATGACGAAATTCACCGCCAACTGAACGAGTATAAACGATCAGACTATCCCCAACGTTTCTGACGATGGCAATATCCGGATACTCTTCACAAAAGGGAATGCTTAAATCTTCTTCAAAAGACAAGGCAACCTGATGATTAAAGCCTCGTTGAATATGAAACGGGATCCCTTTCCAGGCCCCTGAAATGGGCCGGTGTACATGACCGAAAAGCATCAGATCCGGCTTGCGGTTCGATAAAACCTCCCATAGCGCTTCGCTATCACGGAGTTTAATAGCATCCATGGCAGGTAAACCAAGATCAAATGGCGGGTGATGGTTGGCGATCACCAGTTTTTTATCCAGTGGCGTTTTACGGATCTCTTCATCGAGCCAGCGCAATCTTGCTTCACATAATCGCCCAATATGATCACCCGGCACGTCATTGAGCGAATCCAGGCAAAGGATACGCATATTACCGCTTTCCAGGGCATACTGATAGAAGCCGCCCTCCATCGCTGGCATGTCTGGAAAGATCTCCCGAAACGGTGTTCTGCTGTCATGATTACCCATCATCAGATAACAGGGGATCTCCAGCTCATCCAGTTCAGCTTTAAGCCGGATATAGGCGTCTTTCTCCCCGTAATGGGCCAGATCTCCTGTCGCCAGCACAAAATCCAGGGATTTATAATCTTCATTGATCATCGCAACCCCATCCCTCAGACGCAGGGCCGGATTGGTCTCATAGAGCTCACCCCCGCCCTGAATGAAATGGGTATCTGATATCTGCACAAAACTCATTTGCTTTTCCTTTTAAAAAAGGAGGAGCACCAGGTGCCCCTCCCTTCCTCGGAGACATTTTTAGTTTTTAGGAAGAAGGTCCGTAACTTCTTCAACCAGCTCCTCCTGAACGGCTTTCATGTCATCGCTATCGCCAACAACAATCCCCTCAATGCCATCATAGATTACCTGGGTCACGGCCAGCCCTTTATCACCCGGATAGGCAATCCAGTCGCGAAGCAACGGTAATTGACGAACAGCCGTTTCCTTGTTGGGGTTGCGTTTATAGAAATCCGCAAGGATGATTTCATTCGCAGCCTTGTTTGGTGGCATATAGCCGGTTGTTTCAGCAACCGCTGCCGCACCTTGCCCGGAAGTGATATATTTCAGGAAGGTCCAGGCTGCTTTCAAACGCTCAGGATCTTCTGAATTTGAAACCAGCATGGCTGCATTACCACCTGCAGGAAGTCCCATTGGCTTACCGCCAATTCCAGGAAATTCTGCTGTTTTGAGTTCGAAATCACCTTTTGACCGCTCAACAGAGCCGAGCGCAGAGGTCGACCAGAACATCATTCCGATTTCACCAGCAGAGAAGGAGGCAAGTGCTTCTTTCCAGCTCAAATTCTTCATGTCACAGCCGCGGAAAAGTTTCTGCATTGTTTCTAGAGACTTAAGACCTTCAGCCCCATCGAAATTCACTTTGCTTCCTTCAATGATGGGTTTGTCCTGGGACCACATCAGGGCCTGCATGAACCAGTTTCCGGTAATGTTCCAACCCCAGAACATGGGGTTCTTGACACCCGCTTCCCGCAGCTTGCCGCAGGTGGCAACGACTTCTTCCCAGGTCTTGGGCAGCTGATCGGTGGAGGTGATACCGGCCTTGGCCATCACGTCCATGTTGTAGTAGCCGACAGGCAGAGAAACGGAGAACGGCAGGCCATGAACGTTGCCGTCGAAGGTGCCGAGC
>JAKSCD010000317.1 GCA_022360775.1 Sneathiellales bacterium
GCGTTCGTTCTTCTTTGCTGAGACCCGTGGTCTCAAACTGGTATTTCTCACCCAGGTTATAATCCTTGTCTTTCTCCTGCGTCCTTTCGAACTTTTTATAATAGCCTTCAGGCAGATCAATCTGATGATCCCGTGCATAGTCACGGGTCATCATCAGCTTCTGCCGATCAAAAGAGATCGGTATGGCTTTCTCATTCTCGGCATCAATCCGTGACCAGGCCGCATGCCAGTGCATTCGATCACTTTTGATATGCTCAACAATGGTGAGGGATTGCCCCACCAATCCAATGGCCTGTTCAACACGATCGATATAATCAAGCATCTGCTCTTCATCGAGAGGATCCTTTGGATTGGTGGAGAGGGAGTAGAGATAGTTTTTGGCGTTGGTCAGGGTCTTGGCCTGTAATTCCCATTCGGCAAATGCACCATGCAGATCCTCGGCGATGCAGCCCTCCATAGAGACAATGCGCAGATAGTCGTTATCCTGTTCATTTAGGAGATGGGCGACCAGATCCTGCCCGTTTGCACGTTGAGAGGCAAACGGGATCATGGCTTGCTCCGCCATGCTTTTAATGAACTGGCGAGGAGCAACGCCGATACTCATCAGCGTAGGAACGCACTCGCTTCCATTGAGAATATCAGGAGGGAGATCGCAATGCGATATGGCTTCCTATTGTAGGCATTCTCATTCGGAAGATAGCGATAGTAAGATCAGACGTTAAATGTCGTATATTGATCAGATGTCTTGCCAGACAAAAAGTCTAAAATGTATTTATAGATTGGCTCGCTTCGCTTATACGCCCCATGCTTATGAATAATGTGTCTGCAATTAGCAACATAAACGTTTGGTGGCTTCGGACTCGTTGGAGAGGAATGATTAATAATACTCTGAGGATCTTCCGGCCCGCGAAGTCCAAGCGCATTGTCAAACTCAGCAATCCGATAAGCAGTTCTAAGCACTGGATCGTTTTTTGAATGGAATGCAAAAGTACTATCACATCTCTTAGTACTAATATGAAATTCTTCATCTTTCTCGAGACATTCGTTATCTACTGCTGCTGCCAATGTGAACAAATTTCTGACAACTTTTTTCGGCTTTGTCTTCAAACCCTTTAAGATTACACGAGCCCCCATACTATGCCCCATAACATCCACTGTTACGCCGTTATCAGACATCTTTTGCATCCATATTATCAAACCATCGCCTCATCCGGACCCTCAACCAAAAACTGAAACAGTTTATTGCAAAGGGTACCGTTATTTTTCCGGGAACGAGGCTGAAGACTGGAAGGTAGAATGGGATTTCAAAGAAAACACACACTATGCAGATCTAATTCAGAACGGTCATCATACAGGGACAAAAACCGCTAATATTAGATATATCTGCTCTGATAAAGTACTTTCTTTATCGCAGACTAAAGCAAATGACAATGTGAATTGTACCTATGTCGGAAATATCACGGATACTCACATTGAAGGGAGTTACGCCTGCACTAATAATAGTGGGAAATATACCTTTGAAGGAGATTTAACGCATCAGAAGTTGTTTAATTGATATATGCTTTGCCACAAACTCGCCACATGCCAGGAAAGACCGTTCCGGAGAAACAAGGAATTCTGCGGGTTTGAGAAGATAGATATTATGTGGCAAAACCAGAGAATATAAGGATCACATTCCTAATACACTTGCTAAGCCATTGATTTAAAATGGTCGGAATGGCAAGATTTGAACCCGCGACCCACTGCTCCCAAAGCTCTTGAAGGCATAACCGCTCTTGGTCGAGCGTGACGGGTATCTGACCTGATAGCTTGTTCCCTTCTTTCCTGTTCTCTTTCTGATATCTGCCATGTTTTGGATTTTGTTATTGCGGTTCTACAGTATGCAAGCTTCTCTCCTCTGCTGCCAACTGTGCGTTATGATATATCCCCAGAAGTTTTCGTTTTTCGATCTTGAGACGGCCATCTATCGGATCTTTAAAGAAAGGCAGTTTTCGCTGTCCTTTGGCATTCATTTCTGCGGCGCGTTTCATTTGCCGGGGATTAAGCGTAATCCCAATGGCCTCCAAGGCTCCTCGTGCTTCTTCAAGATTAAGATATTCCGGTACATACATGCGTCATCCCCCTTAGTTACAGTCATAGTCATCGGCAGCCGACCGATATGGGCCGTTTGAATACAGATACTGTATTGGTCTGCCATTGGGGTAAGACGGTGTGAACTCCCTGCCGAACCCGTTGGAAGGCCGGATATACAAGGTTGCGTCAATCGTATAGCGGACACCGTGATCACATTCGGCTTTTGTGAGCAGTTCAAACAGAACCTGTTTAATAGCCGTTATGGAATGTTCTCCCTTGATCCGTATCCGCACACTCTAATCCCCCTATTTTCATTACACTACCTATAGGCGTATACATTCCACAACTATCGTATAGAGTTGCAGGACTTTTAAGAGATCAAATCTGATCGTTATTCTCCAAGAGACTGATATCACTGGAGAAAGGCGGATCTGCGCAGGCGCTAGTAGAGGAGAGCTTTTATTTTATAACTCACTAAACACACCATAATTGATGCATAATTATTGATTTATAACTCACCCAGACCCTTTTTTGCGTCTTTTTTGATGTACATTTTCCAAGTTCATTCCAACATATATGTAAAGTTTTTAATGATAAAAACTTGCCAATTTCGATCTTAAAAGTATATAATAATGTTAGAAGGAAGGAAGATATGAGCGTAGCGCAATCTGTAGAAAATTATGTTAGGACGAAAGCAGCTGGCCAGATATTTGATTATCAGGCTATCCCCGACTATGCTCGCTCTCCCGGCGCTGTTATGACAGCCCTCAGCCGCCTTACAGCTCAAAACCGCGTCAAAAGGCTTTCCAAAGGGAAGTTCTACATCCCTAAAGAAAGTATTTTAGGGGAGCTTAAGCCATCTGATGACGAGTTAATCAACTCGGTTTTATATAAAGCCGGGAAACTAAAAGGCTATGTTACGGGGATAGCACTCTATAATAAACTTGGCCTGACAACACAGCTTCCAAGCACGATTGAGATCGCCTATAGAGGCGGTACTCAAACGAAAGAGTTTGGTACAATTCGCATTCGCACAATTCGTTCCGTTGCCCCCATCAAAGAGGGGAATATACTCTATCTGCAGTATTTGGATGCCTTGAAAGGCATCAAAAAGATCTCTGATTCCAATATTGATCTTTCTCTGGAAATTATGAAAGGAAAGCTCAACAAGCTCTCCCGAACAGATAAAAATAAAATTGTAGAACTGGCCGAGGAATATTACACACCGCAAGTAAAAGCGCTTCTCGGTTTGCTTCTTGTCGGCCTTTCCAAAAAAATCAGGGAGGATCTTAAATCCGAGCTAAATCCGACCACGGTCTTTAAGCTCAACCTTGATAAAGATAAGTGGCAAAACGCCCGGGAGTGGAATATCAGATAATGAAGCTCCATGAACATGAAGATTTATTCAAAGAACTGATCATCGCCACGGCACAGCAGATGGGCCTGCCCGAGGTTTATATTGAAAAGGACTATTGGGTCACTCATGTTCTTAAAAATCTCTCTTCATCGGAATTAGCAGACATTATCGTCTTTAAAGGGGGCACCTCCCTTTCCAAAGCCCATCGTCTTATTGATCGTTTTTCAGAGGACGTTGATCTGGCGATTTTCGAAAGCGGATTAAGCCAAAATGACAATAAAAAACGCTTGAAAAAGGCGGAGGAGATCGCGTCGGAAGGTTTGAACCTAATAGAGGGCGATGACCGGGAATCCAAAGGTTCAAAATACCGCAAAACTGTCCACCAGTATCCGCGTATGATGAACAGCGGCGATTTTGGTCAAGCTTCCTCAGAGCTGCTGATTGAGGTCAACAGCTTTACGCATCCAGAGCCAAACGAAGAACTTTTCCTGCAATCCTATATCGCCGAAAGACTACAAACAGCAGGTAGAGTAGATGTCATAAAGGAATATGAACTGGAAGAGTTTCCGATACGTGTTCTTTCAGTGAAGCGCACCCTTCTTGAAAAAATCCTGGGTGCCATCAAAGACAGTCATGATGACGCGCCGGAACAACGCCTTTCAAACCGCATCAGGCATTTATATGATATCTGTTTGATCTTAAAAGACGAAGAATTCAAAGCCTTTACGGGAAGCGACGAGTTCAGGGAGCTTTGCATCAACTGCATTGAAGACGAGAAGGCGCTGTTTCCGGGGACGGCACGTCTCTTTGACGAGCCATTATCAGCAGCCCCTCTTTTTTCCAGTTTCGCCTATTGGAGAACGACCCTGGAGACGACCTACACTACAAGTTTCAAGAACCTTGTTTATAAGGGTTTACCTCATCTGGATGAAATTCATGAAGCTCTTGAATTCATCGCAAAAGCACTAAAGAAGCAAGACCTTTAACAGATAGGCCGTTAATCCAAACAAGCCTAGAAAGACAAACGAAGAAATCGCGAGGAGTATTAAATCAGATACAGGCTAGGGCAACCCCATGACCGATCTGAAGCATACTCATTCAAATATACAAAAGAAAAACCCTCTCTGTGATCAGAAGGAAGCGCTTAAGGCGCTTGTCGAGTACCTGGCCGACCTGGCCGCAGAAGAACAGTTGAAGCAGGCTTCTCAGAAACAGAAGCCCTGAATTGGTCAAAGGATAGGACATATGACACTCCGTGCTGGTTTGTATGCTGGATATTCAACGAGAAGCCTCTATTGAGGATCAGCTGCGTCTCTGTACGATACGTGCTGAGCAAGAGGGGTTCCAAATTTATAACAGCTATGCTGATTATGGCGTGAGTGGTGCGCCCCTTATGCGCTCTGGCATTCAAAGTCTTCTGGAAGATGCCTGCAATGGTCAGATTGATGTCATCATCACCGAGTCCATTGATCGACTCTCCCGTGATCAGGAAGATATTGCCCATCTTTATAAACGTATGCCCTTTAATGGCATCCAGATCATCAATCATCACTCGCATCTTCAATGCCTATGCTGAAGGACA
>JAKSCD010000183.1 GCA_022360775.1 Sneathiellales bacterium
AAGTTGTATTTCCAGAAGCTCAGGGGTCATCGTCGCCGCATTCAATGCAACAAAAGGGCCGTTTGTGCGCAGTGAGTGGCTATGGATCATACGCGCGACAACTTCCTTACCGGTCCCGGACGGGCCCGTGATCATCACACGGCTATTTGTCGGTGCAACACGTTTTATTGCCTGCTCCAGCTGAACCATGGCATTGGACCGGCAAATGAGTTCATCAACAAACTCGCCACCTTTCTGACGAAGCTCCTGGACTTCCCGCTTGAGACGCGCGGCTTCCAGGGCTCTCTCGACAACCTGCATGAGCCGTTCGGCCTTAAAAGGTTTCTCGATAAAGTCATAAGCCCCCATTTTGATGGTATTGACCGCTGTCTCAATATTGCCGTGACCGGAGATCATGATAATAGGAAGATCTATGGCTTTTTTCCGAAGCTCCTGCAAAATCTCTATACCATCGAGGTTACTGCCCCGCAGCCAGATCTCAAGAATAATCAGGCTGGGGCGCCTGTTCGAAACCTCTGCAAAGCATTCATCACTATTGGAAGCCTCCCTGGTTTCGAACCCCTCATCCTCCAAAACACCAGCGATCAAATCGCGAATGTCAGCTTCATCATCGATAATCAGAATATCAGCAGACATGATTATCCATTCCCCATTTCAGTATCAGTTTGTTTTTCAGTTTCAAGTTTTACGAACGCCACTTCAATCTTTGCACCGGGCCCCTCGTCACTATCCATTAATGCAAGTGTTCCGCCATGTTCTTCCATGATTTTACTCACAATCGCGAGGCCAAGCCCGGTCCCTCTTTCACGGTGGGTGACATAAGGTTCTGTCAGCCTCGCCCTGTTTTCCTTTGGCAAGCCACGACCATTATCAACGATTTGGACGGTCAAATGTGTTTCATCCTCGTGAATTTTTACGCGGATCTTCCCTTCAGGCTGGTTTGAGGGATCTCCGTCCCGGCCTTCAATTGAATCTGCAGCATTTTGAAGCAAATTGGTAAAAACGCGAGTGACCTGAGGCGTGTCCATTTCGCAAAGGGTTTCATCAGCGATCAGATCAAGCTCATATTCGATTTCCGGATGTCCAACTTTTTGCAGAAATACTGCTTCTTCAAGGACTTTGCCAAGCTTTTCAGGCTTGAAATCTGGTGCTGGCATTCGAGCAAAGGCAGAAAATTCATTCACCATCTGCTCGATATCTCCGACCTGCCGGATAATCGTGTCCGTGCATTTATTGAAAGTGTCGATATCGCTTGTGATTTCTTTGGAATATTTGCGCTTTATTCGTTCTGCCGATAATTGAATTGGCGTCAGCGGGTTTTTAATCTCATGGGCGATACGACGGGCAATGTCGCCCCAAGCTGCCATTCTTTGTGCCGATACCAGCTCGGTAATTTCATCAAATGTGACGACAAAACCCTCAATACCGGTTTCGGAAATCTCAGCCGCCAGCCTGACCAGCAAATGTCTGTGAGTTTGGGTATTTTGTAAATGGATCTGGTTTTCAGCAATTTTGAAAGGTCTCTCCCTCACCTCGTCCAGCAAATCAACAAGCTGTGGCATAACCTCGGTCAATGGCAGGCCTGTCATTTCATTGACATCCATTTCCAGAAGCTTGCCTGCTGTCCGGTTAGGCAAGGTAATGATCGCATCGGCGTTAAGACCAATCACACCCGAAGAAACACCGGAAAGTACGGTTTCAGTAAAGCGGCGCCGTTCATCCAGCATCTGATTTGTTTTTTCGAGTTCGTCATGCTGGTAGGAAAGCTCACTGGTCATTTTATTAAACGAACGGCTAAGGATTGCCATCTCGTCATAGGCAACCTGTTCGTCCACTTTCGCTCTCAGATCCCCTTCACTGACACGCTCAGCCGCATTCACAAGCCCCTC
>JAKSCD010000395.1 GCA_022360775.1 Sneathiellales bacterium
AATAACTTTGGATCCGAAATAATAACTTTGAATCAAGAGTAAAAACTTTGGATCCAGGGCCCAGTTGTTCGAAGGCCGATTAGCGCTTAGCCCGGGGTTAAATTTAACCAGGTTTTTTTTTTCTTGTGTTCAAAAGCATTTTCTCGGATAATTTTCTCTGTTATTTTTAGAGCTTCCAATCATCAACTTATAGACAAAACGAATTAGAAGTAAAGTGCTTTTTAAGCTTTTTAAATCTGAATTCAAATCTCGCACTAACCCTGGGTTATCTTAACCCAGCTTTGAACAACTCGGCCCAGAGTAATAACTTTGGATCCAGAATAATAACTTTGGATCCAGAGTAAAAACTTTGGATCCGGAGTAACAACTTTAGATCCAGAGAAAAAACTTTGGATCTAGAATAATATCTTTGGATCAATAGTAAGAATTTTGGATCCGGAGTAATAACTTTAGATCCGAAATAATAACTTTGAATCAAGGGTAAAAACTTTGGATCCAGAGTAATAACTTTGGATCCGGAATAATAACTTTGGATCCAGAGTAAAAACTTTGGATCCGGAGTAAAAACTTTAGATCCTGAGAAAAAACTTTGGATCCAGAGTTAGAACTTTGGGTTTTGTGATTACCCGGGATGCTCTGGATGAGCTTTCCCCCATTTCCAATGCAGCCATGGAAAATCGCACGGTTGTCGAATGGGACAAGGATGATCTGGATGCTTTGGGGATCCTGAAAATCGATGTCCTGTCCCTTGGCATGCTGACCTGTATTCGCAAAGCCTTCGATTTGCTGGATGAGCATTATCAGCGCCCTATGGTGCTGGCCGACGTCCCGCGGGATGATCCCGGGGCCTATGCCATGATCCAGAAGGGCGATACCATCGGGGTCTTCCAGATCGAAAGCCGGGCACAAATGTCCATGCTCCCTCGCTTGCGCCCCGCCAATTTCTACGACTTAGTGATTGAAATCGCCATTGTCCGGCCGGGCCCGATCCAGGGGGATATGGTGCATCCCTTTCTCCGCCGCAGGCAGAAATTGGAGGAAGTTGAGTATCCTTCAGAAGAACTCAGAGCCGTTTTGGAAAAAACCCTCGGCGTTCCGCTTTTTCAGGAACAGGCCATGAAAATTGCCATGGTAGGCGCGGGATTTACAGCGGCCGAATCCGATCAGCTCCGCCGGGCAATGGCAACTTTCAAACGCACCGGTGATATCGGTAATTTCAGGATCAAGTTTATCAAGGGGATGATTAATCGCGGATATGACCCTGATTTTGCAGAGCGTTGTTTTAAACAGATTGAAGGTTTCAGTGATTACGGGTTTCCGGAAAGCCATTCAGCCAGCTTTGCCCTGCTTGCCTATGCCTCGGCCTGGCTGAAATGCCATTATCCCGATGTCTTTGCTGCCGCCCTGCTCAATTCCCAGCCCATGGGTTTTTATTCCGCCTCCAGCATTATCCGGGATTTTCAGGAACATGGGGGTATCGCCTTGCCTGTAGATATCAATAAAAGCGACTGGAATTACACGCTTGAACCTTCTGGTCAGGCAAGCCCCTATTATTATCTCAGGCTCGGGCTTAGGCAGGTCAATGGTCTCAAGGAAGGAGCTGCAGAAAGTATCCTCGCAAACCGCGGAGAAGGTTATGACAGCGTCCGGGATCTTTATTTCAGAACCGGCATTGATATGAAAAGTCTGGAGGATCTCGCCCGCGCAGATGCCTTTCGGTCTCTCGGCCTGGACCGCCGTGCCGCCCTTTGGGCCATCAAAGGCATTAGCGGTCATACAGGACGGCGGGGGGCACTTGAGGATCTTCCGCTTTTTGAGGCCGCACACCAATCAACCCTCACCTTGCAACATGAACAGGAAATGGCCCTGCCCTCCATGCCGTTGGGGCAACATGTTGTGGAAGATTATGCCAGCCTGCGTCTTTCCTTAAAAGCCCATCCCATGTCCTTTATAAGACCCCGCCTGAACAGGATCGGGGCCAGGCGGGCAACCGATCTGGAACAGTGTAAAAACGGGCAAATCCTTCATATTGCGGGTCTCGTTCTGGTACGCCAGCGCCCTGGAACGGCTGCCGGGGTTATCTTCATGACGCTTGAGGATGAAACCGGCACATCCAATGTGATTGTCTGGCCCAAAACTTTTGAAACCTACCGGCGGTTTATCCTGTCCGCCCGTCTGGTTCTGGTTAAGGGGGAAATGCAGAAAGAACAGGGCGTGATCCATATCATCGCCAAACAAATCGAAGATTTAAGTGAGGATCTGGCAATGCTTACAGAAGAAGGCGCGCAAGAAAAATCCGGCTTTAAAAAAGCTCTCGCCAAACCAAGTCTCTGGCGGCATCCCCGGTCAACGCAGGTGATGCCGAAAGGTCGGAATTTTCACTAAGCAAAAAGGTAAGAAGAAAACTCAAGAGGCTTCGACTTTATCCGCCCACCAGGCGAGCGTTTCTTCAACTGTTTTTTCGAAAGCCGGCAACGATCCTGAAATATCGTCCCAGGTTTCCGAATTCTGTTCAATCAAGGACGCCTGGTTCGCCAGTCTCTCGGCGCACATGGAACTGGAGACCCCGGCAATTGTGTGAGCGGCACGCAAGATCAGCGCACTATCCTGATTTTGAAAACCTTCTCGCAGGCTTTCCAGCTCTTTCATAACGGATCCCGGGGTTTTCTGTAACAGCATGGCAGCGACATCACAGCCGAGTTGCTCCTGGAACTCCTGGAATTTTGCATCGCTTCCAATTGGATCAGAAAAAGTACCCGCCAGAAGATCATCTCGAATTTGAGTCTCTAAATCAGTCATATCAACAGAAACCTCTTCCACATCCGAATGTTGCTCATTCGGTAAATTACAACTTTGCTTTATTAGCGCATCTTTTAGTTGATTTTCCGTAAATGGCTTGGTCAAAACATCGTTCATTCCAATTTTCATGAAATGTTCATGCCGCTCCTTGAAAGCTTCCGCTGTAAGACCGATAATGGGGATATCATGCCCCTTTTCACGAATGGCTTTTGTGGCTTCCATGCCATCCATCTCAGGCATATGGATATCCATCAGGATCAGATCAAAACTCTTCTCATTGAATATGTTAAGGGCCTGTAGGCCGCTATTGGCAACGACAAAGTCATGCCCCATCTTTTTCAGCAAGGCCTCGACAATCATGACATTGACGTCATTATCCTCAGCCACCAGAATTCGCAGTTTTCGCGCCTCGCTATCGGCAGAATAATCGCCCTGCCCATAGGCATTTTTGAGCTTCGATTTGTCTCCAATATCAAAAGTGAACTCAACGTCAAACCGGCTTCCCTTTCCTTCCTCACTGGTCAGGACAATTTCACCCTCCATTAAATGGGCAAGGCTTTTAATGATGGAAAGACCAAGACCGGTACCGCCAAATTTTCGTGCAACGGAAGAATCTGCTTGTGAAAACGCCTCAAAGATTGCGGCTTGCCGGTCTTTGGGGATCCCGACACCGGAATCCTGGACAGAAAGCCGAATATCCTGTTTGCCGTTTTTCCCGTCACTCAGAGCTTTGACCGATAGTGAAATCCCGCCTTTTTCGGTAAATTTGAAGGCGTTACTCAGCAAATTCATGGTGATCTGGCGGAGGCGCGTAGGATCTGAAATTACGCATTCAGCAAGGGCAGGATCAATATCCGTCTCGAATGTAAGTCCTTTGTCTTTTGCCTGAATTTCAAAGGGAATCTTGATGGTTTTGACGATATCCCGAAGATCACACTCGATCTCTTCTATATCAAGATTACCGGCTTCAATCTTGCTCATATCCAGAACATCATTAATCAGGTCAAGCAGCGTATTACCGGATCTCAGGATCGCATTGAGCTTGCGTCTCTGATCTTCATCAAGGGATGTGTCCCCAAGCATATGTGCGACACCGATCACCCCGTTAAGCGGTGTCCGGATTTCGTGGCTCATGGTAGAAAGGAAGTCGGATTTCGCCTGGTTGGCAGAATTTGCTTCCTGGACCAGCTGTTCCAGTTTTTCCTTGTTTCGAAGACGTTCTGTTATATCCGTATAAATCGAAACAAATCCGCCCCCCGGCATTGGTCTTGTAGAGACTTCTACCTGCTTGTCGCTTCCAAAATTGCTGACAAACATTCGGGAACTTGGATTTTTGGCGAAACGCATATGCTTTCTGACAATAACGTCAGGATCACCTTCTCCGTAATCCCCCCGTTCTGCAACATAGCGGGTGCATTCCTCATAAGTGGTCCCGATTTCCTGCAGTTTTTCAGGGAAGTTCAATAAATAACCAGCCTGGTCATTCAAAACTGCAAGACGCAGGTTTTCGTCAAAAACGCTAATACCGACGGGAATATTTTCCTTGGTGGCTTCCAGGATTTCACGTCCCAGGCGCAACTCATCCTGAAATGCTTTTCTTTCCGTGATATCACGGACAACACCGGTAAAAAGTCTCTGGCCATCCAGAAACATTTCGCGCACAGAAATGTCGATCGGAAAAGCGGTTTTGTCTTTTCGAATGCCTGTACATTCCTTGCTCAGGTTAGGCCGCTCTTCCTCCGGGGTTTCCAGATAACGGGATATAAATCCGCTCCATCCCCCGCCGCCGAGATCCGGCATCAGGGTTTCGAAATTCGTTCCCAGAATCTCATACGCCTCATATCCGAAAATATGGGCTGCCTCGGTATTGAGGCTTTCAATGCAATCCTTGTCATCTATGGTCACAATTCCATCAGGAATGGCTTCCAGGAGTGTATTGAGGCGAGAGGTCTGGGAAACAAGAAAACGGGCATCATTCTGAAGCCTGGCTTGAACCAGCTGCTGTTCAACACAATCCCCAAAATCCTTGAGGGCTGCGAACTGATCGCTATTAAATTCCCGGGGCTTTGTATCGGCAACACATAGGGTGCCGACTTTCAAGCCCCCCTCGGCCGACAATGGCACACCGGCGTAAAATCTCAGGCAGGGATCATTGACGACAACTGCGCTGTTGCGAAATCGCTCATCATTCAGGGCATTTGGAACATAGAAAATATCATCGCCAAGAATGGCATGGCTGCAAAACGTCCCTTCTCGCGGGATTTCCCGCTTGCTCACCCCTTGGGAGGATTTGAACCAGAGACGGTCTTTATCTACAAGACTGACAAGAACGACCGGCATATCAAAGTAGGATTTAACAAGCCGGGTCAACCGGTCGAAACCTTCTTCAACATCGGTGTCCAATATATCAAGGGCACGCAGAACCTCTAGTCGCTGCTCTTCATACTCTGGAACGGCTGGCACGGTCACAATGAACTCCCGATGGTCTTTTTCCCCGATTGCGAAAATTCGTATATTTTGGTTGCTCGCAACTTTTAAGTTAGTAAATGAGTCTTACAATTAAGTTAATTAAATAAACTCTTATATACCTATTCAGACTGAACCTGTTCCGCTTCGGATTTCTTTTGGATTGATCATCCCTTAAAAAGAAATTACACACGGCCAATCCCGAGCAGAAAGGCCAGAGGATTATGGAATTTGACTTTGTTATTGTAGGGGCCGGTTCTGCAGGTTGTGTCTTGGCTAACCGCCTTTCTGAAAACCCTTCTCATACTGTTTGCCTTATTGAATATGGCGGCTCGGATAACAGCCTGTTTATTTCCATGCCCACGGCCCTTTCAATTCCCATGAATATGGACAAATTCAACTGGGGTTATGAAAGTGTCAGGGAACCCGGGCTTGATGGCCGCGTTATGGATTGTCCTCGCGGCAAGGTTCTTGGCGGTTCCTCCTCCATCAACGGGATGGTTTATGTACGCGGACATCCTTGCGATTTTGAAGAATGGGTCCGGCATGGAGCGAAAGGATGGGGCTATGCAGATGTTCTTCCCTATTTTAAACGGGCAGAAAGCTGGATCTATGGTGAAGATGAGTATCGCGGTGGCCGCGGGCCTCTAGCGGTCAATACAGGCAATGATATGGCTCTTAACCCGCTATACAGGGCTTTTATCGAGGCTGGCAAGGAAGCAGGCTACCCGGAGACAGCGGACTATAACGGGTATCAGCAGGAAGGTTTCGGCCAGATGCATATGACTGTCGGCGGCGGAAAACGGGCCTCAACCTCCCGCACCTATCTGGATCCGGTCAAAAATCGCCCCAACCTTACAATTTTAAAGAACTGCCTCGCCGATCATATTGTTTTTGAAGGTAAAAAAGCGATTGCCGTAAAAGTAAATCAGCAGGAACAGACCCATAAAATCAAGGCAGGAAAAGAAGTTATCCTCTCTGCCGGATCGATCGGCAGCCCGGCATTACTGCAACGCTCCGGAATTGGATCTGCAGATTATTTAAAGTCCGTCGGTATTCAGCCGCTTCTGGATAGCCCCGGCGTGGGTGCCAATTTGCAGGATCATCTGGAAATCTATTTTCAATATCGCTGCAAACAGCCGATCACACTCAACAGCAAACTGAACTGGTTCTCAAAAGGACTGATCGGCAGCCGCTGGTTCTTTTTCAAATCAGGTCTCGGCGCCACCAACCATTTTGAATCCTGCGGCTTCATTCGCTCTGACGCGGGGGTCAAATGGCCGGATATACAGTATCATTTTCTGCCCGCGGCCATGCGCTATGACGGCAGAACAGCATTTGACGGACATGGATATCAGGTTCATGTGGGCCCTAACAAACCCCACAGTCGCGGCCATGTAAAAATCAAGTCTGCAGACAGTCGAGAAAAACCGGAAATCCTGTTTAATTACATAACGGAAGAAAGAGATATCAATGACTGGCGCAAGGTTATTCGTCTCAGCCGGGAAATTCTCAACCAACATGCTTTCGATCCCTATAAAGGGGAGGAAATCCAGCCAGGACCTGATATCCAGTCTGATGCTGAAATCGATGCCTGGGTAAAAACAAATGTAGAGAGCGCCTACCATCCTTCCTGCAGCTGTAAAATGGGTGAAGAGGAGGACGGTTATGCGGTGCTTGATCAGGAATGCCGGGTTCGCGGTATTGACAATCTGAGAGTAGTCGACTCTTCAGTTTTCCCGACCATCACGAACGGTAATCTCAATGCTCCGACAATTATGGTCGCCGAGAAAGCAGCGGATCATATTCTGGGGAAATCTCTTCTTGAACCGGTCAAGGTCGATTTCTGGATTGATGAGAATTGGGAAAAAAGCCAAAGGCAGGGCTAGCCCCTCCTTACATAAGCCCTTCACCATGCCATGTCAGGATATCGTTGCGAAGTTCATCCAGATCTTCATGCTCGAGCCGCTCAAACTCCGGGTCAAGCTCCCTGTGAATATGATCTTCGACATCCTTCCAGTCTGATGCCATCAGCTTTTCTTTTGCCTTTGGAAATAACTCCCGCTCTTCCAGGCGCAGATGATTGCGATGAGCTGTTGAATATTGATTGGCGACAGAAACAAGCCACATGCGCGGTAATTCATTATCCTGTTCAACATTACTGACAGCATCCTGGAAGGTTTTACTCAGGATCGCCAGCTTTTCATGCTCCAGATGAATATCATTGATAGAAGACGCCCCTTCCGGATCACGGATTTTAAGCCATTTATAAATTTCGTCTTCCGCCTGATGATGTTTAAGCTGACTTGTCCGTGTCAGATAGTCAACAATGGCAGAGACAAGTTCATAATCAAGAGTGTTTCCCTCATTGAAACGAGTGACTTCCTCATCAAGCAAGGAGAGTAACTTCGCCATTCGTTTATGTTCTGTCGTGAGTGAATTGACCAGTTCAGACATTATCCGATCCTCCCGGTTGGAGTTAGTCTGAAGGACAATAAAAGAAAAAGGACAATCCTGCATTGATTTGGATCATCCTTTATTCACGAAAAATTAACTTTAATTTTTGCATCAGATTCAGGCTTTAACCGGTTGTTTTTTAACGTTAAATAAAATTGAATAAAGCACAGGAACCACAACAAGCGTCAAAATTGTTCCCACAGCGAGCCCAAAGGCCATGGCACTCGCCATCGCATAGAAAAGAGCATCCTGCGAAATAATTAATGGCAGGAGACCCAGAACAGTTGTCAGAGACGTGATCATAATCGGTTGCAATCGGGCGAGACAGGCTGTCACCAGCGCATCATAGGGCTCAAGCCCCTCCTCCCTTTCTCTATCGATACGATCGATCAGGACAATTCCGTTATTGATGATAATACCTGCAAGGCTGAAGAAACCGAGGATTACCATAAATCCGAATAGGGCCTGCATGGCGATCAGGCCGATGGTCGCCCCCACAAGGATCAGCGGGATTGTCATCAGGATAATGGCGGGCCTGCGAAAAGAATTAAACTGCCAGACCAGCAATAGAATAATCAACCCCACACAGACCGGCAGATTTTCGAAAAGCTTTTCATTGGCTTCCGCCTGGCTTTCCACTTCGCCGCCAATTTCCCAATAAGTGCCGGGGGCCATTTTCAAACCATCCAGATAAGGCCTCAATTCAGCAAAGAGTTCAGCCGCCGCCAGCTCATCATGTTTGGCTGTCACAGTGATCGTCCGTTGCTGGTCCCGTCTTTTAATACGGGCGGATTCCCAAATGGCATCGATATCGGCAAATTGCAGCAACGGGATCCAGATCCCGTTCTCAGCCGAATAAACCGTCAGATCCTGAAGCCCGATCAGGGTTCCTCTCTCTTCCTCATTGGATCTGAGAACAATCGGGATGATGGTATCCCCCTCGCGATAATCCGTGATATCCCCGCCGGAGAAATAGGTATTCAGCGCATTTGCAACATCCGTTGAAGTGACCCCGACATTTCTGGCCCGTGCCTGATCCACATTGATCAGCAGTTTCAGGACGGGATTTTCCCAGTTTTGCTTGGAAATACTCGTGCCCGGCATGGCTTTGAGTTTTTCCACCAGTCGATCCGCCTGCCGGGTCAAGTCCCGTTCATCCTGCCCGATGAAGCGAAGTTCAAAAAGACCGGCCTCGGAGGCACCCATCCACATTTTCTTGGCTTCCCCGCGGACCTCAGGCATTTGTGACAACATAAAATCGCGCGTTCGCATAACCAGTTCATCCACGGTATCCGTTTCATGGGTGGTCACAACAATAAAAGCACGGTGCGGATCAGGATCCATGGCAGCGAGCGACAGAAAGAAGCGTGGTCCGCCGTTCCCCACATATACAATATTGCTCTGAATTTCAGGATTTATCTTCTCATCCGACAACCATTCAGACAACCTGCCAACAACTTCATCCGTCTGACGAATATCAGTCCCCGCAGGAAGATCCACATAAACCAGGTACTGGTTACGATCCCCGAGCGGGAAAAACTCTTTCCCCACAAAATTGAGGGCGTAGCCCGACAAGATCAGAAGTCCGACCATTCCGGCAATCACCAGATATCGAAGCTGAACGGCCCTTTCCAGAATGGCCCGGTAAAAAGCATAGAATTTATCGACCAGGACACTGCTTTTTCCCTTGGACGTGCCTCCCTCACTTGCAGCGGATTCTGTTGGCACTTTCATGAACCAGACACACATGACCGGTGTCAGGAACAGGGACAGGAACCAGGAAGACAGCAGAACAATTGTCACCACCTGGGCCAGGGAGCCGGTAAATTCACCCGCCCCTCCCTCAGCCAGGGCCATCGGAACAAAAAACAGAATTGTGGTCAGTGAAGAGGTCAGCAAAGGAAGCGCAAGGGTCTTTCCTGCGTTAATAGCCGCTTTTCGCCGCTCTTCCCCGTTTCTGAAGCGCACTCGAATATCCTCGGCAATCACGATGCCATTATCAACCAGCATACCCAGCGCGATAATCATCGCCGCAATGGAAACACGCTGCAGTTCAACCTCGAACTGGCGCATGATAATTATGCTCATCAACATGGTGATAGGAACGAAAGAGCCAACAATGAGCCCGGTTCGCACGCCAAGGAACAGCATCACCACCACCAGTACAATCACCAGCGTCTGGTAAAGATTGCTGACGGCTCCCTGTACGGAAGCCTTCACCAGGTCCGGCTGGTAGGTGGCAAATTCCAAAACATAGCCCCAGGGGAGTTCCTGTTCCAGTTGCTGCACCATTGCCGTTAATTCCTCACCGAAGGAGATACTATTGATCCCGTCTTCAATGGAAATACTCATAATGATCGCGGGGCGTCCCTTGAAATAGACGGGGTCTTTCGGCGGATCTACATAATCACGCCGGACAGTGACAAAATCGGAAAGACGAAAAACCTGCCCAGTATCTTTTGCTTCAATCAGGACATTTTCAATCTCGATAACGGAATCAAAGTTACCGCTGGGCTCCAGAATAAGGGATTGCCCGGAAGCATCCAGCCGCCCGCCAGGGAGGATAATATTCTGGGTCTGCAGGGTCTGCATAATCTGGCTGGGATCAACACCAAGTTCATTCAGCCGCGAGCGGGAAAAATCAAGATAAACACGTTCCTCCTGTTCACCGAACCGTTCGACCTTCTTGATCCCTTCAAGGACATATAAGCGCTCACTCAGATCCTTGGCAACCTCATGCATTTCAGCCCGGGAAAAGCCATCTGCCCATAAAGCAACAGTGGCAACCGCAGTATCCCCGAGCTGGTCATTCACGGCAGGACCGATGGTCCCGCTGGGAAGGGATCCGGCGATGTCTCCCATCTTGTCCCGAAGATCCTGCCAGACAGGCCCCAGATCATTCACATTATCCTTCAAGGTCAGCTTGATCAGGGAAACGCCGGTCTTTGAATCAGATTCGATATGTTTGACTTCCGGAATTTCGCGAATTTTTTCCTCGAGCGGCCGGGTCAGCAGATCCTCGATCCTCTTCGGTGACATGCCGGGAAATTGTGTCGTCACATTCGCATTCCGGATGACAATCGACGGATCTTCCCGGCTTGGATAGGTCACAAAAGTAGCGATCCCGGTCAGGATGATCATCACGATGGAAAGGATGGTGATCCGTGAATTCTTGAGCGCAAATTCAGTAATAATGGACATTGCGTCTTCTCCCTATTTCTGAATTTTTTGCTTATATGACCGGAGGTGCCATTCTTTTCACCTGTTGTCCATCCGACAGAAATGAGACACCTGCGGAAACCACTTCATCTCCTGCGGCAAGCCCCTTGACGGCGATCAGGTTCCCTCTTGCTGTTTCCGCAACAACAGATTTCTTTTTCACAGTTGATGTTTCTTCATCAAACACGAAGACAAAAACCTCGCTCAGGCTTTCCGTTGCCCGCAAGGCAGAAAGCGGGATCAGATACCCTGATTCCAGTTCACCATCCTGTGTGGTAAGGGACACCTCCCCACTCATTCCGGCGCGCAAAGTGGCCGAGGGGTTATCCAGGCTGACTTTTACAGGGAAGATATTTCCGCTCCCGGCGACGCGGGATACTTCAGTGATCCGGCCTTGCAGCACCTGGCCCGGAAGTGCACTGAAGGTCGCCTCGGCCCGCATCCCTTGCGCGAGTTTGGAAATCACCCGTTCCGGCACGGATATCAGGACTTCCAGCGCTCCGCTCGCGTTTAGCGAGACAATCTCTTTACCGGCCCCCACTTCTTCGTTGGCATCAACAAATCTCTCGCCGATTGCACCGTCAAAAGGGGCAAGAAGCGTCGCATCGGCAAGAGATCGTTTTTCCTGGTTAAGGCGAGTATTTTTGATGCTGACATCCCCGCGCGCGGTCTCATAAGCAAATTGCGCCTGTTCAAGCGCCGCCTTGCTTACCCAGCCTTTTTCAAAAAGCTGCCGGTTACGGTCAAACTCGTTTTTCTTCTCCTGGGCGGCCGATCGGGACTTATCAAGCTCTGCTTTTGCAGCATTCACATCCAGCTCGAAAGGCTCTTTATCCAGTTCAGCGATAACATCCCCTTTTTGAACGCTATCACCCGCCTCGACCTTGACCTCGATAACCGTACCTGCAACCGGGAAACTCAGATTTGCAGAATCTGCGGCTTCCAGTGTACCTGAGAATTTCCGGGTATTCCCCCCTGCCGCTTCCGAGACACTGAAAAGCTTTACGGCTCTTATAGGGGTTTCCTGTTCCACTTCCGTTTCGCCGCAGCCAGCAAGCAGTAGCGCAGAAAGGCCGGCAAGAAGAATTGATGACCGTCTCATATTCACACCCCGATTTTAACCGATAAACTTCGTTTGTTTCGATAATCAAACCATGATGCCTATACAAGCACAAGTTTGATTATCCCGATTGGACGGAATTTCAGTCTATTCACATCAGCATAGCCGGTTCGTTCTGTTAGCAGGAATATGGACAGACGGGAGGGAAGCATGCGTCATCGATGTCCCTGTTGCGGAGCAACGTTCGAAAACTCAAAGAATATCCTGTTTCAGGAGGATAGAGGTCTGATTTTTATTGAGAATAAAAAGCTGCGTCTTTCGAGAACTCTCTATCGGTTGTTTCAGCTTCTCTATCAGCAAATGCCTTTGACGGTCAGTCATGAGAGAATTATGACCCGCCTGTATGAAGGCACTGAGGATCCCCCTTATGACACAACCATAAAAACCCATATCATGAAACTTCGCAGGAAGTTATCTGATACAGGTTTTAAAATAAGGACAGAGTGGGGTTATGGATATCGGCTGGAACGACCCCACTTTAACGCTCCAGCCGACATCACCCCCTTATATCGGACTAGCTGTTCAGGACTTCTGTCAGGATCTCGGCCTGCTTTTTCAGATCAAGCGCAACAGTTTGAACCTGACGGGAATTCTCGCTTACCTGCATCACGCTCTGATTAACGTCACTGACGTTAGTCGTCACATTCTGCACGCCCGTAGCCGCTTCCTGAACATTTCTTGAAATCTCGTGGGTGGCAGCCCCCTGCTCTTCCACAGCAGATGCGATTGCAGAAGACACCTCATTGATTTTCGCAATGGAACTATCGATATCAGAGATTGAGGTCACTGCCGTATTGGCAGCGGTTTGAATACCCTGAACCTGTGACTTGATATCTTCCGTCGCTTTCTCGGTTTGCGCAGACAGGCTTTTTACTTCACTTGCAACAACCGCAAAGCCTTTACCCGCATCCCCGGCGCGCGCCGCCTCAATCGTGGCATTAAGGGCAAGCAATTTTGTCTGGCCGGCGATATCATTAATCAGATTTACAACATGACCGATCTTGTCGGAGGCTTCTGTAAGACCAACAACCAGTTCGTTCACTTCGCGGGATTGCTCTACCGCTTCACTTGACATGGTCGCCGACTGTGTAACCTGGCGATTAATCTCCTGGATTGAGGAGTTCAACTCTTCCGCGGCCGATGCGACCGTTTGCGTGTTGCTTCCTGCCTCTTCTGCAAAGCTTGTCACGGTTGCCGTTTTCTCGGTTGCCATATCAACGGTTT
This sequence comes from Sneathiellales bacterium, assembly GCA_022360775.1. Taxonomy (GTDB): domain Bacteria; phylum Pseudomonadota; class Alphaproteobacteria; order Sneathiellales; family Sneathiellaceae; genus Sneathiella. Next base: position 13,286 of record JAKSCD010000395.1, read on the forward strand.
GACCCATTTCATCAGCGCTGGAATTCAACTGACTTGCTGCGCTGGCAATCGTTTCCACAACTTCGGAAAAACGACCGATTTTCTGTTCAACACCATCTGCAGCGATATTGATTTTTTCTGCCGCAACCCCGTAAGAGCCATCCAGCCCTTCTGGTGCGATCCGCCGAAAATACTTGTTCTGGGCAATAAAACCAAGACAGGCCGTTGACTCGCGAACATAAGCATCCGCACGATCAATCATCTCATTGATCTTGACGGATAACGTTCTCTCCAACCCTTCCTCAAGAGGAATATTCTTGATCCGGCTTTCAAAATTACCTTTGGCAATATTCTCAATTACCTGAAGAATTTCATCAAACCGCTCCGGGCTTGGATATCCTTCTGTTGAAAATTCTGTTTTTGAAAAAGCGTTCATGATTAATGTCCCCGCATCATCGACGAGATAAACTCGTCATAGCTTTTGCCATTTTCTGCAAGAATTGCAGACAAGCGCTCGACAGAGTTCTGGATACCTTCCTTGCGATTTGATGTCCGGCCTTCTATCGAATTAAGCTCGTCATAAAGCGGCTCAATAACTGTAGAAATGATCTTTGGATCCGGCACACGGCGTGTGGAATGATATCCTGCAATCTGCCCGTTTTCGTAACTCGGCGTCACATGGGCAATCACCCAGTAATGATCCCCGTTTTTTGTGGAATTAACCACATAAGCAAAAATCTCATCGCCTTCTGAAATTGTGCTCCAGAAAAGTTCAAAGACACCGCGAGGCATATTTTCGTGGCGAATAAGATTATGAGGCTGACCAAGAACTTCGTCCTCTGTGTAGCCTGCTATCTCCAGAAATGTGTGATTGGCGTAAGTAATACGCCCTTTCAAGTCGGTTTTACTTACGATCAGCTCATCCCGATCGAAGAAAACCTCGTTCCCTTTGTAGTTCAATTTTTTCCCCTTTTCGCACCTGATTTTAGAACCCGCAAAATATTCCCAGGAATATCTTTTCCCTGCGAATTCTATAGTCAGACACCCAAGTAAAAGTGCCCTGTATTACTAAATTTACTTGAAACTGATCTTGACGGTGAGTTCACAATCTTAAGAATTAGTAAATTTGATTTGAATCAAGAAAGGGTAGTAGTTTTTCTATACTACTCGAGATTACGTATTACTTTTTTATAATCTATATCTATTTGAGAGTAAATTTATGACCTTAGTATGGAAAAGTATCTATTTCGCTCTCCTCCAGTTTATTAAAAACTGCTTATACGCTCTATAAGAGATATTTATATTCAACTATTTTTTATATTTTTTTTGTGAATATGATACTCACTAGCATCGTTATTTGTGGATTTCTGTTTTCTTTTGGCAAAATTACAGTCAATTTTACTAAATTCCGAATCTCTTTCACATATTGGATCTATTAAATTTTCAGCTCCCGTCTTGCTGAATTTTCTAAAATGAATACCCTGCTGTAATCTTCATAAAAGAACAGCAGGGACCATGAGTAATTTCACTTTCAATACGACGCCCAAAATCCTGTGTGAACCAGGTGCAGTTGCTGCAATCGGCACAATGCTTAAAAACCGGAACTTCCAATCTGTCTTTCTCGTAACAGATCCAGGCATCATCAAGGCAGGCTTATTGGAAAATGCTGTTAAAAGCCTGAAGGCGGCGGATATCAAAGTGGATATCTATGATCAGGTAGAAGCAGATCCCAGAGACAGCATTGTCCTTGCAGCTTCAGACCAGGCGCGCATCGCCGATGCTGATGTGGTGATTGGTCTCGGCGGCGGCTCCTCCCTTGATGTTGCAAAGCTGGTTGCGCTTCTTGCCAAAGGGGACGAACGGCTGGAGGATGTTTACGGGATTGAAATGGTCAAGGGTGGTCGCCTGCCGCTTTATCTTATTCCGACCACTGCAGGAACCGGATCGGAAGTCACCCCCATTTCCATCATAACTGTCGGGGCGGAAACCAAAAAGGGGGTTGTCTCCTCTATCCTGCTGCCGGATATGGCTATCCTGGATGCAGACCTGACATTAGGGCTTCCCTCCGCTGTAACAGCTGCAACAGGCATTGACGCAATGGTTCACGCGATTGAGGCCTATACCTCCAAAGGGATCAATAACAATCCCATCTCCCAAACACTGGCCAAGGAAGCATTGCGCCTTCTGGGCGCCAATATCCGAACGGCAGTCTTTAAAGGGAGTGATCGGGAAGCCCGCTCCAACATGTTGCTGGGCTCTTGTCTTGCAGGACAGGCCTTTGCAAACTCACCGGTCGCGGCTGTTCATGCCCTCGCCTATCCGATCGGCGGGATCTTCCATGTGCCCCATGGCCTGTCCAACGCCCTGGTTCTGCCAGAAGTCATGCGTTTCAACGCCGAAATATGTTTTGAGCAATATGCAGACCTGGCGCCGATTGTTTTCCCGGATATCGATACATCAAAAGGACCAAAGCAAACCAGCGAAACCTTTATCGAGCAAATGGCCGAACTCTGTGAGGAGCTTGACCTGCAAACCAGATTATCAGAAGTCGGGATCAAGGCAGAGGATCTGGACAAGCTCGCCAAGGCAGCGATGGAGCAAACACGCCTTCTGGTCAATAACCCGCGCGAAGTAACCGAAAATGATGCCTTTAAGATCTATAAAAACACCTTGTGATCCCCTTAAAGAGGCACGGCTGGATCGTGCCTCTTTTCTTTTATCCTAGATCTTTGAAAAATCACCGCCGCGACCAAGGCCGGAAGCGAAACGTCCTGCGCCATTTCTGGCCTCCTCCAAAACCGGCTTTTCCCCTTCGATCCCCTCAAGACGCAGGGCATCCGCAATATCCATTCCCCATTGCTGATAGGATGTCATGCGATCTACCCGCATACAGGTTTGGGGAAAGGCGCATAGTTGCTCTGCCAGTTTGAAGGCTTCCTGAAAGGCTTCTCCTTTCTTGGTGACCCGGTTGGCAAGTCCCATATGTGCCGCTTCACTGACCTCCACCTCTCTTCCGGTCAGGATCATATCCAGTGCCCGGCTATGGCCGATAAGGCGGGGAAGACGGATTGTTCCTCCATCAATAAGAGGAACACCCCAGCGCCGACAAAATACGCCGAATTTCGCATCTTCTGCCGCGACCCGAAGGTCACACCAAAGTGCAAGTTCCAGTCCACCGGCAACTGCATACCCCTCTACCGCGGCAATAACAGGTTTGGACAGCAGATGCCGGGTTGGTCCCATGGCCCCATCCCCTTCCGGTTCATATTCAAGACCGCTTCCGGAAAGTGATTTCAAATCAAAGCCCGCACAAAAGTATCCACCGGTTCCCTGCAGGATAGCGACAGACTGACTGTCATCCTTGTCAAATTCTTCAAAAACCTGAGTGAGAATCCTCCCCGTTTCGCGGTCCACAGCATTGCGGCGCTCAGGGCGGTTTATCGTTACGATTGTGATTGCCCCTGTTTTCTCAACAAGGACTGCAGTCTCCTGGCCTTCGGTCATCACGACCTCCTTCATTTTTATTCTTGGCCAAAAGAATACTGCGCTGTTACATGTGGTCAACCATGCCGTTAGGGCAAGTGCGCATTTTCAAGATAATAGAAAATTCCCGTCTCTTCATTATAGCGCACAACAAGGGTGCCCCGGATCGTCACCGGGCTGAAAGAAAATTTCACCCCTTTATCGGCCAGAACCTCAACGATATTTTCAGGGCCAATATGATAGTGATACGGACAGCTTAAAGGATAGGGACCGATCAGGAAGTTTTTCTGGTTTTCTGTTGGTTCGAGCGGAAACATAAACCCCATAAGGGTCACTTCTGTACCATCAAGATCCATAATATTCTTGGTATATTCAGGCTTGAGGATACATTCATCATAGCCTTCCTTATCCGTTTTGCAGTTTTCGATGGATTGTGTGCTTGCAAAGATTTTCCAGGGGATCGCAGTACCGGTGACTTCAATAGGTTTCCAGTTCGCTTCAAAATCAGCCCGCTCTTCTGGTGTCAGTTCATTTGTTTCTGACAGCGCATAAGCCTGTGACGCCGCCAGAAAGGAAAGGCTGGTGATGAGTAAAAACAGAAACCGCATTTTACCCCTTTGTCATCAACGTGTTCTGAATATCCGCTCTGTAAGCCCGAATAGCCGGGATTGATATAATAACAAGTGACAGAATAGCAACTCCGGCACCAATGATAAAGATATTGGGAAGGAGAGGCAAAACAGCAAGTCCCAGTTCCTGTCCTTTTTCCGTAAATCGCCCGATGCAATATAATCCGGCATATCCCAGTAGAATACCTGTCAGTATACCTGAGGCGACCAGTAGCATCCCTTCCGTCAGGATCAAAGTAAAGATTTTGCGAGGTCCTGCGCCCAAGGACCTGAAAAGTGCCAGGTCATATTTGCGTTGGCTGATCGCTGTAAAAAGGCCGATCAGAATACTGAGAAGTGAACTTCCGACAAAAATACCCCCGATAACAAGGAGCGTATCCTGTCCGATCCCGACCAGATCGATAAGTCTTGAAAGTTCGAAAGACGGGCTCGCCGCCAGAAAGGACGTCTGGCTGTTAATCTGCCGGGGGAAGGAAAAAGCTGCTGTCTTTGTCCGATAGGTAAGAAGCAGGGCCGTAATCTCTTTTTCTCTTGAAGCCCCTTCCTCTTCATGGATTTCAATCACACTTTCCAGCGACGTCAGGATCAACCGATCCACCACACGCCCGGTTGGTTTCAGGATACCCACGACACGATAGGGATGTTCATCATGAACATGCCCGCTTGCATCCCCGGCCAGACCGTGATCGCCGACAAATGCAGAGCCAATGCGCATTCCCGTAGACGCAGCTACCTCGGCTCCCAGTACAACCTGAAAACTGTTGCTCCACAGAGCCCCTTCCTGAAACTCGGCCTTGAAATGTTCAAGATAGAGAGGTTCAGAACCGACGATGCGCCAGTTGTGATACCGATCCCCCAGGGCAAGTGGGATTGCAGATTTAACAGACCGGTTACGTTTTATACGCATGGCCTCGGCATAGGGAATATTGCCGCTTGGAATATCCATATGCTGCACCGTGGACAGGATCAGTTGCAGCGGACTGCCTTTTGCACCAACCACCACATCTATCCCCCGTGCTTCTTGCAGGAAGCGGGTATGCAATTGGTTGGAAAACAGCAGTAAAGACGTAATTGTCGCCATCCCGAGAGCCATGAGCAGGATGTAGATAGCAGACATAAGGGGCCGGGATAAAAGATAACGAAAGGCAAGAACAGGAATATTCATTATGCGCGTGCTGCCTCCACCCTTTCAAGATCCAGTTGATTGTCAAAAAGGGATTTAATCCGCTGATCATGGGTGACGACAATCAGGGATGCTTTGCTTCTTGCAGCTTCCTCTTTTAGCAGAGCAATCATTTCGGCCGTGTTCTGATCATCCAGCGCAGAAGTGGGTTCGTCGCAGAAAATCCAATTGGGTCTGCCGACAAGCGCTCTTGCAACACCGAGGCGCTGGGCCTCACCAACACTTAAATTTTGTGCCTTCTGTTTTTCAAGCCCCTTGATATCAAGCCGCGCAAGCAATTCTGTGATCCCTTTCTCTGACGCGTTTTTTCCGGCCATGGAAAGCGCCACTTCGAGATTTTCCCGAACGGTCAAAAAAGGGACGAGATGAGAGGTTTGAAAAACGAACCCGATATGCTCAGCTCTAAACTGATCCAGTGCTCTTTCAGACAAAGACACTATATCGGTATCGCCAAAATGAACGGATCCTTTTACCGGTTTCAGAAAACCGGCAAGCAGGGAAAGGAGCGTTGATTTTCCTGACCCTGATGGACCTGTTATCAATAGGTTTTCCCCATCCTTCAGGGAAAAAGACAGGCGGTCCAGAATAGACCGCCCGCCAGTTTTAAAGGATATTTCCTGAACATCCAGCACGTGTTAGCCGACAGATCCCAGACAGGATTTCAAATTAGCTGCCAGTTGCTTGATCAAAGCCACATATTGACCCTTTCCGGCCTTCATATCTGCACCGATCGGATCAAGCGTCCCTGCTTTGGCTTTTGTGCCTTCAAGCGCAGTTTTGACCAGCTTGTCAGAAAATTGCGGTTCGCGGAAAATACAGGCTGCTCCTGTTTCATTAATCTTTGCGCGAATTTCCTGGAGCCTGGCAATACCAGGCTTTTCATCGGGTTCAAGAAGGATAGAGCCGACGCCTGTCAGCTTGTAATGCCTTTCGAAATACTGGTAGGCATCATGAAAAACGATATAGGGAACATCACGAACGCCCTGCAACTCCGAACGGATTTGCTGATCAGCGGCTTCAATATCCTGAATGAGCGCCTTGGCATTGTTTTTATAGGTCCGCTTGTTTTCCGGATATACTTTTGACAATTCCTTTGTCACAGTCTTGACCATTTCGATCGCATTGCCCGGGCTCAGCCAGAAATGATGATCGTCCGTAGCGCTGTGGCCTTCGTGATCGTCGTGGTGATCATGTCCCTTGTGATCGGCATGTTTGTCATGATCGTCATGGTCCTCATGCTTGCCATGCTTATCGTGATCATCGTGGTTATCCCCCTCATGAGCATGAGCAGAATGATCATGGGCTTCCCAGCCCCCTCCTTCACGGTTCTCCAGGACTTCCAGTCGCGCCTTGGAGGCCATGCTGATCGCCCTCACATGATCCGGAAGCGTGTCCAGACTTTTATTGAGAAAAAGCTCAAATCTGTTTCCAATATAAAAGACGAAATTCGCTGATTGCAGTTTTCTCACCTGCGACGGCTTCAACTGATACCCGTGCGGAGACTCATATCCATCAACAATCAAATCTGCACTGCCGGTCTCCCCCATAACGCCCTGAACAAGGGAATGGAGCGGTTTGATCGTCACGACAACCCCTTTTGTTTCCGCAGCAGAAGCAAGAGAGGAAGCCGCGAACAAAAAGGGAAGCGCCAGAAGGTACTTTTTCATGATTTCGTCCAATTTTTGTGGGGTGGTTATGTTATAATATTACCAAAATCAGTCAAGGCGTATCGCCTTCCCCTGCCCCCAAAAACAGGAAAAGTTAAAAAGCGCGTTGACAGAAGGCGAAAATTATTCTTGTTATGTTATAACATTTCATAAAAAGGATCTCTCATGCAACAGCTTTCTTTACTTTCTCTTTTGGGGGCAGCTTCGTTTGGCTTGATGTCAACAACAGCGCTCGCAGCAGGGGGCCACGACCATCATGGTCATGATCACGGGGACAGCTCTGAAGCCGGCTTCTATGGTCATCTGGACATTCAGGTCCACTTCGATCATGTAACCGATGCAGAAGAAAGCGATGAGGAGATTAACGAGGCCTATACCCATACGCATTTTGAATTCGGCTATCGTTTTGGCAATGGCTTCGCCATAAACGCCAATGCCGAACTTGAAGGTGAACCAGCTGGTCACGATCACGGCGGCGGCGGTAATCCGGCTGAAGGGGAAGATCGTTTCTTCGATGATCATACCCTGCGTTTGAGGGATTTGAACGTCACGTACGATAACGAGTATTTTGGCTTTGTCGCCGGTAAATTCACCCCGATTGTCGGCTTTGATTATCACCGCTTCCCGGGCATTTACGGCTATCAGGTTCTTCATGAATATGCCTTGCGGGAAAAAATTGGCCTGGGTGCCAATATCAAGATGAACGGCGGGGATTACGGCCAGCATCGCCTGGATATCAGCACCTTCTTTGCCGATACCACATTCCTGAGCGGCGCTTTGCTTAATGAACAGGATCCTGTAGATCTGGATGACGGTGGCGTGTCCAACACAGAGGATTTCTCTTCTTTCGCACTCTCCCTTGGCGGTTCAGACTTTTACAGCCTCGACAATGACTTTGTAGAAGGCCTTTCCTATCGTTTCGGTTTTGCGCATCAGGAAAAAGGCGAAGGCGATGAAGAAGACGAAAATCGGTTTTCAGCATCCCTCGAATATAAACATGACTTTACCCAGAACCTGCGTGGACGGCTGATCGGTGAAATCATGCATATCAGTCACCTTAATGGTGAAGGCCCTCATGATCAGACCTGGTACACATCCGGTCTTGAAGCCCAGTATATGAACTGGACTTTCGGCACAACATGGAGCCATATCCAGAACGATAACCCGGAAGAGGCGGATGAAGCCATTGATGGTGATATCTTCCAGGCATCCATTTCATATACCTTTGATATCGGCCTGACCCTCGGTGCCGGCTATAAGTTCCAGGATGAGGAAGGTGAAGAAAATCATCGCATCGGCGCTTTGATCGCTTATTCCTATAACTTCTAGATCCCCGTCAGATATGGGATGTTGACAAATTTAGACCAACTGGTACATTTAAACCAATTGGTCTAAATTTGATAAAATGTCCTATTCAAAATCTGAAAAAACACAAGCAAAGCTCCTGGAAGCCACAGCCTTTCTCCTAAGGACTAAAGGCTATAACGCTATGGGGCTTTCTGACATTATCAGGGAAAGCGGTATTCCCAAGGGCTCGCTCTATCATCATTTTCCGAAAGGAAAAGACGAACTTTCGGCCGCTGCTATCTCCCATTCCGGCAAACAAATGCTGGTTTCCCTCAAGCAGCTTATCGACAAAAGCGGTACCTTGATTGAAGGGCTTTACGCCTTTTTTGATTATTACATCAATCAGCTTGAAGACAGCGGTTTTGCAAAAGGCTGTCCGCTGGCGACCGTTTCCCTGGAAACAGCTTCAGGTGTCCCCCTGGTGCAGCACGCCTGCAAACAGGCCTTTGATGATATTCAGGATCTTCTGCAACAGAATTTGCAAAAGAATGGTGCTGGCAGGAAGAAAGCCGAACAACTGGCGACACTCGCTGTTGCTTCTTTTGAAGGCTCCCTCCTGCTCTCTAAAGCCAGGAATGAGACAACACCTATCAGATTAATGCGTGACCAACTCAGTGAACAGCTTGAGCCCTATTCCCTCAAAGGGCTTCCCTAAATGCAACTGGATTGACCTTCATGACAGAAAATCAACCGATCAGGGATCCGGACCCGATCCTGCCCACTTCTTTCACAATTAACGCGACTGACGGCTACCCTCTGGCGGCAACACTTTATGAAAGTGAAACCCCCTCCTCCCGCTTTGTCCTGATCAATAGTGCGACAGCAACACCGCGCCAGTTTTACAACAGCTTCGCTACCTATCTGGTGAGCCACGGCTTTTCTGTCCTGATATATGACTATCGAGGTATTGGGGGATCCCGCCCGAAAAACCTTAAAAAGATGAAGGCGAAAATGCGGGATTGGGTCCTGAAAGACATGACGGCGATGCTGGGTTGGATCCGCAAGGAAAAAGATCCGGAAAAGCTGTTTCTTATTGGCCATAGCTTTGGCGGTCAGGCGGCAGGGCTTCTTGAAAACAGTTCCGATATTGACGGTATGATCACCCTGTCAGCGCAAAGCGGTTACTGGCGCCTTCAGGGCGGCAATCAGAAAGCTGCTGTTTTCGCCCATACCTGGTTCACCATGCCCCTTCTCACCTCCCTGGTCGGGTATATGCCCTGGAGCTGGGTGGGCGGAGAGGATCTGCCAAAGGGAGTGATCAATGAATGGGCCGGCTGGTGTCGGAACCGCCATTATATTCTGGGGGATAAAAGCCTGCCGCTTGAACGCTATAACAACTTCACGGCCCCTGTACTTGCCTATAGCATTGACGATGATAACTGGGGAACGGCCCGCTCCGTCGCCGCCATGATGCGCGCTTATCCCGATCTTGAAAGCCGTCACATTGTGCCAAAGGACAAGGGCCGTAAATCCCTCGGTCATTTCGGCTATTTCCGCAGCCACGCTGCTGTGCTCTGGGATGAAGCGGTGGAGTGGATGGCAGCCCGCTAGTCAGGGGCTGCCCGTGATTTTTCATGTAGCCGCAGATAAGGGCTGAACCCTTTTTTCTTTCGTTATGAGGGCGCTCCGGGCATGGACATTTTATAGATGACCGCACCTGCCTGCTCATGCAGATAGCCCTCATCAAATTTGAACCCGTAGCGT
>JAKSCD010000319.1 GCA_022360775.1 Sneathiellales bacterium
CGCGCGCCCAATAGCAACCCGCTGCCGCTGTCCGCCGGACAGTGCGCTGGGTTTACGATCCAGATATTCTGTGAGGTTAAGGATTTTTGCGACATCCTCTATCGCTTTGGCGACATCACTTTTGCTCTCCCCCCGGACTTTCATACCATAACCGATATTGTCCCGAACACTCATATGGGGATAAAGCGCATAGCTTTGAAAGACCATCGCACAATTGCGAAGCCCTGGCCTTAGATCCGTAACCTCCCGATCCCCGATACGCACCTCGCCGGAGGTTACGCTTTCAAGACCTGCGATCATCCGCAAAGTGGTCGTTTTTCCGCATCCGGACGGTCCAACAAGAACAACAAACTCGCCATTTTCAATATCCAGATCCAAAGGCGGGATAACCTCTATCTCACCGTAGGATTTTGTTACATTTTCAAGTTTGATACTGGCCATCGAAACAGTCCGTCATTAAGCACATATTTTATTGTTTTAGGAGCGGTCGCCGGAATATTCCGGCGGCCGCCACAGATTGAAAAACCAAATCAGTCGGATACTGATTTCTATTTCAGTTATTGAGCAGGCAATCCCATGGAAGCCCGGTAAGCAGCAAGCTGTTTATCCCGTCCGAGACTATCGGTCAGTTCATCCCAACCTTTTGCCACTGTATCCAGCGCTTCTTTCGGAGAAACATCCCCGGCGAGCGCTTTGGACAATTCGATTTCGAGAATTTCCGTATAAGAGAAATATCCAGGCAAACGCATATCCAGCGCCACATTATCTGCAGTGACAGAATTCATCTGAGCAGAAAGATACTCGTTTGATTCCCGTTCAGTGAAAATTGAAGCCCACCGCTTTTTATTGGTTGTATGGGAAATACGATACGGATTGACACCTGTTCCGCCTGTCACCGTTGCCTGACCGGAAATTTCAGGACTGGTCAGGAAGGAAATGAAGTCCCATGCGGCTTCCTGCTTGCCAGAAGTCTGCGGAACAGCGGCTTGCCATCCGCCAAAGGCCATAAAGGGTGTATTGAGGATCTGATCATATTTATCCCATTTCCCGGTCTTGTGGTTCCAGACTTCCTGCGCACTCGGCAGGACAGCTGATCCCACATTACCATTTACCTTGGATTGCTTAGGATCCGCAGCAATAACGCCAGTATCTCCCCAACCAATGGACTGGGCAACCTGACCACCGGCGAACGCCGCGTTCACTTCACCAAATGAGAAATTAAGCGCTGATGGTGGTGCCAGTTTTGACGCCCGAATATATTCTTCAAGGCCCCTCACCCATCCCGGATTATTAATCTGGGCGTTCATATTTTCTGGATCAAAGAACATGGAACCGGGATTTTTAGGATGATTGGTATAGGCGGCGGCGTGGCTGAAGAAGAACCAGAATTGCTGGCCTCCGCGGCGAAACGCCTCTGCCGTTCCATAAACCCCTTTAACATCATTCTGGAAATATTCAGCAATATCCAGATACTGTTTCCAGCTTTTCGGAACTGCAAGATCATATCCGTATTTTGCCTTAAAGGCTTTTTGATGGGCTTTGTCTTCAAACAAATCAATACGGTAACTGTATGTATGAACATCACCATCCATGGTTTGCGACAGGACTTTGCCGTTCCAGACCATCAGCGCTTCCCGGTAAACCGGCGCAATATCCATCCAGACTTCACCTTTCTGGAATTTAGCCGGCATTTCAGAGAGAAATGGTGTAAAGTCCGGCGCCCAAGCAGGCGCAAATGCAATCACGTCAAACGCGTCATCACCGGTGGAAAGCGTGGTGACGATCTTTGGATAAAGTTCTGACCAGGGAAACTCAACAACCTTTACTTTACCGCAGGTTTTCTTTTCCCAGTCATTTGCAGCAAGTTTAAGGGCCGAGGCAATATAGGGACCGGTTTGGGTTGTTGCTGTGATTTCAACCCCTGAAAAATCCGGTGAGCAGGCTGCTTTGGCAACCTGCACCGATAGCATCATCCCTGCCGCAAGTGCAGTTGTTAAAAACAGTTTTTTCATTTTCGTCTCCTATTCCTCGACTATTTTATTTATCAGTTTGGTTTGGGATTATTGGTTTTATTTAACTGCTCCCATAAGCAGGCCCGAACGCATCAGACGTCCGAGTAATCCGGCGATAACAACCATTGGAATAATGGCAACCAGTGCCGCTGCAGAGATCGACCACCATTCATCGCCGCGCTGACTGTTTTGCCCCGCAACCAAAATAGGAAGCGTCTGCCATTTCGAATTTGTGAGGAACAGAGCAAAAAGGAATTCATTCCAGATGAAGGCGAGTGTGATCACAAAAGTAGCGATAAGTCCCGGCTTGGACATAGGCAGAATGATGCCGAAAAATATCCGCCAGGAAGGGACATTATCCACAAGTGCAGCTTCTTCAACCTCAACCGGCAAACTGGCGATAAAGTCTCTCATCAACCAGATAATGATCGGCAGGGAAAAAGAAACATAAGCCAGGGTCAGGCCAAGATAGGTGTCGGTAAGGCGAAATCCCATCTTGCCAAATTCCGTATAGAGCAGGAAAAGCGCAAAGGCGACGACGATCGGTGGAAAGAGCCTCTGGCTAACAAACCAGAAGACAATATCATCATTACCAAGGACCGGTCCCGGCAGGCGATATCTGTTTATAAAAATCGAAAGGGCCAACGCGATGCAAAAAGCGAGAATTGACGCTTTAGCCGGGCCGACCCCGAAGATTTCGCGTCCGAGCAGATATCCGCCCATGGCAACGAAAAAAAAGGCGATGCCGCTTGCCAATCGAACTTTAAAAGAAAAGCGAACCAACGCATAAGCCGCCATAGTTCCGATAATGGTCGCAATTACAGATGCAGAAACCGCGACGATCATGGAGGACCAGAAATTTCTGAAGAATTCTCCCCGGACACCGGAAAAAAGCTCTTTCCAGGCCGTCAGGGTTGGCTGGAAATCCAGGAAGGGGAAATAGGTAGGCCCCCCGACAACATCCACCGGGCTTTTAAAAGAGGTAATAGCCACCCAGTATAACGGGAATAAAGTAAATACCAGCCAGGCCAGACACCCGAATGCTGCCCAGAAACGCCCCTTGCCTCGCAAATCCCTTACATTCATTTATACTTCTCCAGATAAGGCTTGAGGATCGAGAGGTAGAGCAGGCTCATCCCCAGGACGACGAAAAGGAAAAGGAAAGACAAGGCTGATGTGTATCCCAGATTGAATTTCTTGAACCCTTCCTGATAGGCAAAAAGCGAAAGGGTTTCTGTAGAAATGCCAGGACCGCCACCTGTCATGACAAAGACGGTATCAATGATTTTGAAACTTTCCACGATCCGGATAAAAATGACTGCTGCGGATATAGGCAGCATCATCGGAAATGTAATGGTCCAGAACTGCTTCCAGGGGGATGCATTTTCAAGTTCAGCGGCTTCGTAAATGTCATCTGGCAATCCCTGCAATCCGGCAAGAAGAAGCAAGACAACAAAAGGCGTCCACTGCCAGATCTCAACCATAATCAATGATCCCAGCGCCCAGCTGGCATCGGTCAGAAAAGGCAGGTTTGGAAAACCGAAAAACGTGGTGAGCTGATTAAGAGGCCCCATTGTCGGGTTTAGTATCTGACGGGCAACAAGGGCAACAGCCACCGGAGCAACAAGCATAGGCAGCAGGAAAGCCACCCTGAAAAAATCAGCACCGCGAACCCTTTTGACCAATGCAAGAGCAATGGAAAACCCTATGGCATATTGCAGAGCCACAGACGTAAAGGCGATCAGACTTGTTGTTTGAACGACCTGCCAGAAGCGTTCCGTGCCAAGGATATGGATATAGTTATCAAGCCCGACAAACCGCGGAGGAAGCGGTGGGATCAGCCGCAAGCTCATAAAGCTGTTGGCCAGTGAAAAAATAAGCGGGAAGATAGCAATAATCAACACCGCCAGAACGGCTGGCCATAAGAAGAAATGTTTTACCGGATCATTGCGTCTCATTACATTTGTCCAACTCAATATCCGACATTTTTAAGCAAATCATCAATCTCATGCCTCTGAGGCATGGAGGGGGCCGTTCCCCGCCGGGAAACAGAAATCCCGGCTGTTGCGCATCCAAATCGGGTCGCGGCGACAACATCCTGATTTTCTGATAATGCGGCTGTAAAGCCACCGATAAAGGCGTCCCCGGCACCCGAGGTATCCAGTACAGGCGCATTCGTCACGGCAGGAACCATCGCGCGGATCTCTTTCGAATGCACATAAACCCCTTTCTCACCAAGCGTGATCAACGCCACTCCAGCACCCTTGTCACACAGGATTTCGCCTGCTTTTTGTGCTGTTTCAAAGCTATCGACTGGAAAGCCAACAATCGCTTCCGCCTCGGTCTCATTGGGGACGATATAATCGCAAAGTTCAAAAAACTCAGGAGAAAACCGGCTGGCCGGCGCCGGGTTAAAAACAGTTGTTACCCCCGCACCTTTTGCAATCCGGAGGGCTTGCAAAGCAGCTTCTTCCGGCTGTTCCATCTGGGTGACAAATACCTTCGCATTCTCGATAGTCTGGCGGTTTTCCTCAATAAAAGGACTGTCAATTTTGCCAGCCGCACCGGGATAGACGATAATGGCATTTTCACCTGAAGTATCGTTCACATAGATAAAAGCCGCCCCCGTCGGTTCCGCTTCCTCGATCATCAGTTGCGCCTTAACACCGCTTTCCCGATAGGTCGATTGAGCAAGTTCACCGAATGTATCCTTGCCTATCTTTGACAGGAAAGTTGTCTCCGCACCCGCTCTCGCAGCCGCAACAGCCTGATTTGATCCCTTCCCGCCTGGCCCGACAGAAAATCCCCGACCCATGAGCGTTTCGCCAATGACCGGCATCCTTTCAGCCAGATAGGTCGTATCAGCAACAAAGATCCCTAAAACAACCACACCTGATTTTTTTGTCATTTTTACTCCCCATATGGCACCCAGATATTCTTGATTTCTGTCGCCCGGCGAAGGTAAAGCTCCCCTTCACCAGCTTCCGGGTTATGCCAATCTATTTGACGGCCATAATCAACAAAGCTTCGTTTCAGATTACCGACCGAGTTCGCTTCAACTATTTTGGAAAGTGAAGCGCTACCAAAAGCCCAAAGGGCCTCTACATCATTATGCTGGGCAAGGACAGTTGCCAGTTCCTCAGATGATCCTGTGACAATATTTACCACACCGGCCGGAATATCTGATGTTTCCAGAACCGAATAGAAATCCGTTGCAATCAGCGGATATCTTTCACTTGGAACAATGATTGTCCGGTTCCCTGTTGCGATTAAAGGACCCATAAGGCTGATCATCGCAAGTAGTGGTGCTTCAGGCGGACAGATTGCACCAACCACTCCCAGTGGTTCAGGCATCGCCATGGCAACGCCCTGAATAGGCGGCAAATGAATGGCCCCTTCATATTTATCTGCCCAGGCTCCGTAGCTGAACAGTCGGGACATGGACAAGGAGACTTCTTTCCTAGCGCTCGCTGCACTGACCCCGGTCAGGCTCTGCAATCGATCCGCGAACTCCTCTTCGCGAACGGACAGGTTTTCTGCGAGGTAATACAGGATCTGGGATCGATTATAGGTCGTCTTTTTCCCCCAGGATGACGCTTTATTTGCAGCTTCGACTGCATTGCGGATGTCTTTCCTGTTCCCCTTGGGAACTTCACCAAGCATCACGCCTTTTGAAGATAAAACGGGTGTCACATAAGGCGCATCTGGACGGCATTGCTTACCCCCGATAAAGAGTTTGGCTGTCCGGTCTATTGACGCAACAGCACTGGTGTCCTTCCGGGCAGGTACCGCTATCTCTTTTCGAGGAGGGTTTTTCGACCAGATACGAGGCTTTAGATAATCAAAGCACCCTTCGCGGCCCCCTTCACGTCCAAAACCGCTTTCTTTCTTTCCGCCAAAACCGACAGCCGCGTCCAGTTGATTAGTACCGTTAATCCATACAACACCAGCTTCCAGATGGGTCGCGACTTCCAGTGCCTGATTTATGGATTCGCTCCAGACACTCGCAGCTAGCCCGTATCGTGAGTGATTGGCCAACAGGACCGCTTCATCATGGGTCCGGAAAGTCATACTGACAACAACCGGGCCAAATATCTCCTCAGCGGCAAGTTCCGAAGTAGGTTCTACATTGCTTACCAGTGTTGGCGGGAAGTAAAATCCATCTTTCGGAAGGTCCGTTTCCGGCTGATATAAATCCGCGCCCGCAGCCACACCTCTTGCAACCATCGCCTCGATGCGCGCAAGTTGATCTGCAGAGACAATCGCCCCCATATCTATTGTTTTATCGAGCGCGTGGCCGACACGCAGGGTATTCATTCTGACCCGAAGCCGGCGAAGGAAATCCTCCGCGATACTTTCTTGAACCAGAATTCTGGATCCTGCGCAGCAAACCTGCCCCTGGTTAAACCAGATGGCATCAACAACCCCTTCCACGGCGGCATCAAGATCTGCATCGTCAAAAACAATAAAGGGAGATTTCCCGCCCAGCTCCAGGGTCAGTGATTTTCCGCTTCCCGCCGTGGCTTGGCGGATCAATCGGCCAACCGGTGTGGATCCGGTAAAGGCAACTTTATTGACGTCCTTATGGGCGGCCAGAATGGACCCGGTTTTCCCATCACCGGTTACGATATTCAGAACACCTTCCGGTAGTCCCGCCTGCACAGCAAGGTCGGCAAATAGCAAGGCCGTCAAAGGCGTCAGCTCGGCCGGTTTAAGAATAACTGTATTTCCAAGAGCCAATGCCGGTGCGATTTTCCAGGAAAGCATCAGAAAGGGGAAATTCCAGGGTATTATCTGCCCAACCACACCAACCGGTTCATGATCCGCAAATTCTGTTTCCGCAATTTGCGCCCATCCAGCATGATGATAGAAATGACGCGCCGCCAGGGGGATATCGATATCCCGTGTTTCTCGAACCGGTTTTCCGTTATCAAGGGCTTCCAGCACAGCAAACAATCGGGCGTGGCGCTGTATCAGTCTTGCCAATGCATAAAGCTTGCGAGCGCGCTCAAAGCCGGAGAGGCTCGCCCATTTAGGTTGTGCCTCTCTTGCTGCCCGTATGGCCGCTTCAAGATCAGCCTCAGAGCCTGATGAAATCCTTGCCAGTGGCTCTTTGGTTGACGGGTTGAGAATCTCAAGGCTCCCCTCTTCTTTAAAAGAAGTGAACTTCCCGCCGATAAAATGTCCGAATTGCCGGTTATTTTTTTCAAGCCAGTCTACCGCTTCAGCTTTATCTTCCAGGCTTGTTTGGTAATCCATCGTTTCCAGATAAGTTGCAACATCCATGGGCCTATCC
>JAKSCD010000275.1 GCA_022360775.1 Sneathiellales bacterium
AATTTTGGCGAAGCTGAAGTTGTCCGTCACCCTCTTGTTACTAGCATTGTACGGGCTTACGGCGAGCATGAGCGCGAGAAAAAACTCAATCTTAAGAAACCCAGTGAATAATCGGGACGGGGCATTAGCTCCTCCCTTGAACCAACGGAAACTTTTTAACTCAAATCGTGCCTGACCCTGCTCAACATAGCGCCCATCCTTTGGATCTTGGCTTCGAATGTGACTTCGCCTTGTCAGTTGACGATAAGAGCTGGCAGAATATCGGGTTTGATCTTGAGGAAATCACCCGAAATATAGCACTCAAGACCCTGCAGCATATTGTTCCAGCGCTGGATCTTGACCTTGATGATTTCTCGACGACGGTTGAAATCAGTTTCCGTTTTTCATCAGATGAAGAAATTCAGCAATTGAACAGGGAATACCGGCAAAAGGACACGCCAACCAATGTCCTTTCCTTTCCTGATACGCCTCTGACTCAGGAAGAACTCCTGCAGGCAGCCCGGTTTTCGGAACCCTTGACCCTTGGCGATATCGTTATGGCCCGGGAGACAATTTTCCGCGAAGCCGAAGAGCAAAAAAAAACTGCAGAAAACCATATATCTCATATGCTGGTTCATGGAATTTTGCATCTTCTCGACTTTGATCATATATCTGATGAAGAAGCAGAGGAAATGGAGCAGTTTGAAATCGATATTTTAGCCAAACTGGGTATCGACAATCCTTATAAAGATAACGATAATTTTCAGGATGGAGACACCTGAACAGAAATGAACAAAAGCCTTTCAGACCCTTCCCCGTCAACGGGAACCGCTATCGCAGAAAATACCGGCAATGGATTTTTCAGCCGTTTGCTCAGATTTTTCGGCCTATCCTCTCAAGCTGACAGCAGCGTCCGTTCCACGCTTGAAGAACTTATCGAGGAGCATGACGATCCTGAACAGGCCATAAATGCTGCGGAAAAAGCAATGCTGACCAATATTCTCAGCATTAGTGATCTCAGCATCCGGGATGTCATGATCCCCCGTGCCGATATTGAAGCCATTGATCTCAGCCTTTCTCTGGAGGAGGTCGTCTCCCGCTTTTCTGAAACCAGCCACTCCCGGCTGCCCGTCTATGAAGACACTCTCGATAATGTTGTCGGGATGTTTCATATTAAGGATCTGATCAATTTCTGGGGACAACCGACTAAAACCAACTGGCAGAATTTCAAACGCGAGATCCTGTTTGTTCCCCCTTCCATGACCGTGCAGGATCTGCTCCTGAAAATGCGGGCAACCCATATCCACATGGCCAATGTTGTCGATGAATTTGGCGGCATTGACGGCCTTGTGACAATCGAGGATCTGGTCGAGGAGATTGTCGGGGATATCGAGGACGAGCATGATGAGCAGGAAGGACCCCTTATTTTCGTTTCTGCAAACGGATCAATAGAAGCGGATGCGAGAGCCTCTATCGAGGATCTTGAAAGCCTTCTTGAGATCGACCTTCTGCCTGAGGAAGAAGACGAGGATGTGGATACGGTCGGCGGACTGGTTTTCCAGCTCGCCGGCCATATTCCGACCCGCGGTGAAATTATTCACCATGTAAGTGGTCTGGATTTTGAGGTTATTGATGCCGATCCAAGAAAAGTAAAACGGATCAGGGTGCGTCGCCCGCGGGAAGCCTTGCAGGAAGTGGATGACTAAGACAGTTTTCCGGCTCTCGGAGTCTCCTTTCTGGCAACGGGCATTGCTGTCCTACGCAAGCGGTCTGCTTCTTGCGACCGCTTTTGCACCGTTACATCTGGTTTTCGTCCTTCCGCTCTGTTTTTCCGCACTTCTTATTTTACTCTCCACAGCCCGGACAAAAAAGCAGGCCTTCTTTCTTGGCTGGTTTTTCGGCTGGGGCCAGTTTATGGCCGGCTTCTACTGGATTGGTGTTGCCTTTACGATTGATGCCAATGCCCATGCGGCCCTTATTCCGCTTCCTGTTATAGGTCTTCCTGCTTTTCTTGCCATCTTCCCGGGCCTTGCCGCCCTTTTCACCTACGCAAGCGGGATCAAGGGGATCTGGCGCGTTATGGCTTTTACCGGTTTCTGGGTTCTTGCAGAATATGGCCGCGGTGTGATCTTTACAGGTTTCCCATGGAATCTTGCTGGCTATGCGTGGGGCAATATCCTGCCCATGCTGCAATGGGCCGCTTATGTAGGGATTTACGGCCTGACGGGGCTTACCGTCCTGATCAGCAGTCTGCCGTCGCTTCTGGCCGATAAGTCCCAGAGCCGAACACAGAAGAACCGGGCTGTTCTTTTAAGCTGTGCGCTGCTTATGGTCATGCTGGGGGCGGGCTATTTCAGATTGGCCGATTCCGAACTACCGGCCCTACCCGACAGCGCCATCAGGCTGGTTCAGCCAAACATCCCGCAAGCCGATAAATGGAAGCCTGCCTTAAAAGCAGATCATCTGAAAAAACTTGTGGATCTGAGTATTCAGGATAAGAAAAACCAGCCAAAAACCCTGATCTGGCCAGAAACAGCGGTTCCGTTCTTCTTGACATCAGAGCGACATATTCAAGCCTATCTTTATCGCCATATCCCCGAAAACGGAACGCTGGTCACCGGCGCACCGCGCAAGGATATGACAAAAAGACAGTATTTTAACAGCGTACAGGTCTTATCCTCTTCAGGGGAGATTACCGGAATTTATGACAAGGAGCATCTAGTCCCTTATGGAGAGTATCTTCCGCTTCGGCAATTGCTAATCGAAACAGGATTGTCAAAACTAATTCCCGTGCTTGACAGCATGTCTGATTTTTCCTCCGGCTCCGATCAATTTACAGGGACTCTGAAAGTCGGTGACCTTCCGCCCGCACGTACCCTTATTTGTTATGAAATCGCTTTTCCATGGCAGGTCGAAAAGGAGCATGCTTTTGACTGGATCCTGAATCTGACCAATGACGGATGGTTCGGAGACACGTCGGGCCCCTATCAGCATCTTGTCATTTCCCGTACGCGCGCCATTGAGCAAGGAAAAACTGTTATACGTGCTGCAAATACAGGAATTTCAGCCGTTATTGATGGGTATGGCCGCGTTATCAGTCAGCTTCCCCTTAACCAGTCAGGAATACTTGATAGTGAAATTCCCGGGCCTCTCGAAAACCGGACAGCCTATGTAATTATTGGAGAATCTCCCTTGGTGGCATTTTCTATTCTACTTATAGTGTTATCCTTTATGAGGCATCGACAAATCACTTCATAAGCGTTATTTTATAAATCAATTCTCCAATTTGCGGGCATGTTGTGGCGTATTTTGACAGTATTGGTCCCATTTGAGCAATTTGAAGTATTAAAATTTAGGTATTTTTTTCAACATTATGGTGTAGATGTTTGGGGTTAAGTGTTTAAAGTATTTGGTAGAAATTTCCATTTCAACACAACTATTAGTAAGGATCCCATCCATATAAAGGGGGGTATATATACATGCCACATCATCCGGTCGACGTGCACGTTGGGAATCGGGTCAGGTTACGTCGGACTTTATTAGGTATTAGTCAGGAAAAGCTTGGGCGAGAGCTGGGACTCACATTCCAGCAAATTCAAAAATATGAAAAAGGGGCAAATCGGGTCGGTGCCAGCCGTTTATTCCAGATCAGCCAGATTCTGGATGTTCCTCCGTCCTTCTTTTTTGATGATATGCCGGATAATGCAAAACCTGCTCTATCGGGGATGGCTGAAGAGACAGAGGTATTCGAGCACCAGCATCTTTCAAAGAGAGAAACACTTGAACTGGTGAGGGCTTATTACCGCATTTCAGATGATGATATTCGAAAACGCATTTTTGATCTTATCAAAGCGGTAGGTGGCCAGGATTTGACAGCTGATCATTAATCATGCTGGTCAAAAGGGTCGCTTGAAGAGACATCGGAAAAGAAACAAGGCTTGACGCGCTAAACGATCGCGCTACATTGCCGATCGTTGAAATCAATTTGCGTGGCTTGCAAAAGCTGGCAGCAATCCCTGATATGAAAGCCGAGGTTTATCCGTGCGACAATCCAACTATCTCTTTACAAGTGAATCCGTCTCTGAAGGCCATCCTGACAAGGTCTGCGATCGTATTTCAGATACCATCGTGGACCTGTATCTCTCTCATGACCCTTATGCGCGTGTTGCTTGCGAAACACTGACCACAACGAACCGTATTGTTCTTGCTGGCGAGGTTCGGGGCCCTGAGACCATTACCAAGGATCTGATCGAGCAATCTGCCCGTGAGGCTGTCAAGGATATCGGATACGAGCAAGACGGCTTTCATTGGGAAAATGCCGCCGTTGATATCTTTCTTCACGAACAGTCTGTAGATATTGCACAAGGTGTAGACGCCTCCGGCAACAAGGATGAAGGAGCGGGCGATCAGGGGATTATGTTTGGATATGCCGTGAATGAAACGGATGTTCTGATGCCAGCGCCGATTTATTATTCTCATGAAATTCTGAAATCAATGGCCGCTGCCCGTCATGACGGTTCAGAGACTGTTTTTGGACCGGATTCAAAAAGCCAGGTCACTCTCGCCTATGAAAACGGGCGTCCCGTTCGTGCAGCTTCTGTTGTTGTATCGACGCAACATAGCGAAGGTGTCAGCACCGATGATGTCCGCGAAATTGTACGCAAATATGTGAGTAATGTTCTGCCTGACGGCTGGATGTGTCCGGAAGACGAATTTTACGTGAACCCTACCGGAAATTTCGTGATCGGCGGACCAGATGGCGATGCAGGTCTGACCGGGCGCAAGATTATTGTGGATACCTATGGCGGGGCAGCTCCGCATGGCGGCGGCGCCTTCTCCGGAAAGGATCCAACCAAAGTGGATCGTTCCGCGGCTTATGCTTCCCGCTACCTTGCGAAAAATGTTGTTGCAGCAGGCCTTGCTGACAAATGCTGCATTCAGGTTTCCTATGCGATCGGTGTTTCCAAGCCCCTGTCACTATATGTGGATCTTTATGGAACCGGCAAAGTCGATGAAAGCAAGCTCTCTGATGTCCTGCTCCAGGTGATGGATTTGAGCCCGCGGGGTATTCGCGAGCATCTTCAGCTGAACCGTCCCATTTATGCACGCTCTGCTGCCTATGGACATTTTGGCCGCACCCCTGAGGAAGATGGTGGCTTCTCCTGGGAGAAAACAGATCTTGTAGATGAATTGAAAGGCGCATTTTAGGTTAAAGACGTACCATGTCCGATTTACGGCCGGATCGGCCACGCATTCTTTACGGGCGTCGCCGCGGAAAAGCCTTACGCAAGGGTCAGCGGCACGCCATCGAGGATATTTTTCCAGCGATCAGGGTCCCGCTTGAGCGAGACACTGTTGATCTGGAAAAACTCTTTGATCATCAGACAAGTAAATTCTGGCTTGAAATCGGTTTTGGTGCGGGTGAACATCTGGCCTGGCAGGCTGACCATAACCCGGATGTCGGTATTATCGGCTGCGAGCCTTTTCTGAACGGAGGCGCAACCCTGATCGGAAATCTGGAGAAGAACGGCTCCTCGAATGTACGGCTACATAACGAAGCTGCCGAGCTTCTGATGGAAAAACTGCCGGAGGCAAGTATTCATAAAGGCTTTCTTCTTTTTGCCGATCCCTGGCCAAAATCCTCACATCACAAGCGCCGATTCGTATCGGAAAAAAATATACAGGCGCTCGCCCGGATCCTGAGCGATGGAGCCGAGCTTAGAATTGGTACCGATCACACAGACTACGGGGCCTGGATCCTCTGGCATATGCTGCGCTCGGATGATTTTGTCTGGCAGGCGGAAAAGCCCCGAGACTGGCGTGTTCGTTCAGACGACTGGCCGCAAACGCGCTATGAGGCCAAAGCCCTGCGTGAAGGACGCCAGTCTGTCTATTACAGATTTATCCGAAAAAACCGGAAAATCTAGGGCCGGGAATTTAAGAAAATACTTGGCTTTCACGGCATTCAGTCTATTATATGGCTAATACATACTGTTCGCTCACCATCCGGATGAGCTTCGGGACAGTGGGCCTCTGGTCCGCTGTTTTTGTTTTTGGGCCTTATACTTTTTAACATAAAGGCCAGAAAGAGGATCAATTGGACCCAACGGTCAGGATTGCAGAACTGATTTCTCCCTCCCTGCAGAGCATGGGATATGAGATTGTCCGCATTACCTTTACAGGTGGTGACCGGCAGGTTTTGCAGATTATGGCGGAAAAGGAAGATGGCACCATGACCATCGACGGCTGCGAAGAAGTCAGCCGTACTGTTTCCGCTCTTCTGGATGTTGAGGACCCGATCAGCGACGCCTATGATCTGGAGGTTTCCTCACCGGGAATTGATCGCCCGCTGACACGGCTTAAGGATTTTGAAAGATGGGCCGGATTTGAAGCGAAAGTCGAACTGGATGAAGCGGTAAATGGCCAGCGCAGATACCGCGGTAAATTATTGGGTTTGCAGGATGAGGATGTTGTTCTTGCAAACGACGCTGGAGAAAAGATTACATTGCCTTTTGCAGAACTGCGAAAAGCAAAACTGGTATTAACAGATGAATTGATTGCCGCCAGCCAGGGCGGCAGCAAATCCTGATCAGGTATTGGACGGATAGGAAAGATGGAATCAGCTGCGAGCTTAAATCGACTGGAATTGTTGCAGGTCGCTGATACAGTTGCCAGGGAAAAACTGATTGACCGGGACATCGTTCTCGAGGCGATGGAAGAAGCTATTCAGAAAGCGGCACGCGCCAAATATGGCCATGAGAATGATATTCGTGCCAATATTGATCGCAGTACAGGTGAGATTCGTCTGGCTCGGGTTCTGGAAGTCGTCGAAATTGTTGAAAATGACTCCACCCAGATCACTTTGGACAGTGCGCAGCGGATCTCTGAAAGCGCAGAGCTTGGAGATTTTCTATCTGAGCCCCTTCCGCCCATCGATTTTGGCCGTATTGCCGCACAAACTGCCAAGCAGGTTATTGTTCAGAAGGTTCGCGAAGCCGAGCGGGAGCGTCAGTATCAGGAATATAAAGATCGCGTGGGTGACGTGATTAACGGCATCGTCAAGCGTGTTGAATATGGCAATGTGACTGTTGATCTTGGCAAAGCCGATGCTGTCGTGCGCCGTGACGAGATGCTGCCACGGGAAAATTTCCGCCAGGGGGATCGTATACGGGCTTACATTTATGATGTCCGCCAGGAACAGCGCGGCCCGCAAATTTTCCTCTCCCGCAGCCATCCGCAATTCATGGCAAAACTCTTTAGCCAGGAAGTGCCGGAAATCTATGACGGCATCATTGAAATCAAGTCTGTTGCCCGTGATCCTGGAAGCCGCGCTAAAATCGCTGTTATTTCCAGTGACCCGAGCATCGATCCTGTCGGGGCCTGTGTCGGTATGCGAGGCTCTCGTGTGCAGGCCGTTGTGAACGAGCTGCAGGGTGAAAAAATCGACATCATCCAGTGGTCTCCTGATCAGGCGAGTTTCATTGTGAACGCACTGGCCCCTGCTGAAGTGGCCAAGGTTGTTCTGGATGAAGATGCAAGCCGTATCGAAGTTGTGGTTCCGGATGATCAGCTGTCTCTGGCCATTGGTCGGCGCGGTCAGAATGTTCGCCTGGCAACGCAGCTTTCCGGATGGGATATCGATATCCTGACCGAAGAAGAAGAATCCAGCCGCCGCCAGGCTGAATTTGCCGAACGCACCAACGATTTCATGAAAGCGCTGGATGTGGATGAAACCATCGCACAGCTCTTGTCAACGGAAGGCTTCACCTCGATCGAGGAGATCATGTATGAAGAGGCCGCCTCGATCGCTGAAATTGAAGGCTTTGATGAGGAAATCGCTGAGGAACTGATCCGCCGGGCACAGGAATTTGTCCACACTTATCATTCCGCAATGGAAAGCAAGCGCCAGGAACTGGGTGTGAGCGACGATATC
>JAKSCD010000155.1 GCA_022360775.1 Sneathiellales bacterium
AACCGTAACGATAACCTCTTCCGGGTTATTGCTGACGTAATGCTCACCCGGGAGCACCCGGATGACATTTTTGTTTTTCTGCGCGTCGAAATAGCGTTTCTTGCCCTCCGCCATAGCCTGCTTGAGGGGTTCTTCTTTTCTGCGCTCTTGTTGGGAGGAAGGTGTAACAGACATTTTACTAGCCCTCCTTGCGATAGGCTGTGCGACCGATAAGGGACAGCCCTTCAATTTTGTTTTGCATGGATTCAGAATGTCCCAGAAAAAGCATGCCACCCGGGCGAAGCATTCCTGCATACCGATTGACCAGTCCCTCTTTGGTTGGTCCATCAAAATAGATAAGGACATTGCGGCAGAAAATGATGTCATATTTCTGTTTCATGGGCCAAGGATGAAGCAGGTTGAGCTGCTTGAAGTGCACAAGACTCTTCGGCTTGTCTCTCAGATGGATTTTATCCCCGACAATTTTCGTATTTTCTTCAAAGACCTTTTTGTAATCATCCGGAATATCGTTTAGCGAATTCTTTGAATAGATACCGGCCTGTCCTGTTGCCAGCATATTGGTATCAAGATCAGTGGCCAGGATCCGCGGCTTCCAGCTCGACAATGAGGGTGTTTTGCTCAAGAGGGTTGAGGCTATGGAATAAGGCTCTTCCCCGGAAGAACAGCCGGCTGACCAGATAAGAATGGAGCGATCACCACCGAGACGCACGGAATCGCTTTGCAGGGATTTCAGGTAATCGGTCAGAAAATCGAAATGATGACTTTCGCGATAGAATTTCGTGAGATTTGTCGTAACGGCATTCACAAGAAACCCAGTTTCTTGATCTGCATCTTTTG
Source organism: Sneathiellales bacterium (assembly GCA_022360775.1). Classification (GTDB taxonomy): domain Bacteria; phylum Pseudomonadota; class Alphaproteobacteria; order Sneathiellales; family Sneathiellaceae; genus Sneathiella. Next base: position 838 of record JAKSCD010000155.1, read on the forward strand.
AATCCAGCAACGCGCAGTATTGTGAAAAAGACTGCATTCCCAGATCACGAAGCCGGCGAGCCAGCCGCCCATACAGCATTTCCTTCTTGTGATCGCCAAGAACAATGCCTGTCAGCTCCCTTACAATACCCGTAAGTTTTTTGAATTCTGCATCACTCAGGGCAAACTCGTTACCGCTACGCGATGAACTTTGTCCGGTTTGGGTCATACTCAAATTCCTGATCTTCCCCTCCCACCTGAGGCGGGAGGGGGGTGGTTCAGCGGGTTCCTAGAACTCACTCCAGTCTTCTGCTGTCGCAACGGCTCCGGATGTCATGGGAGCAGCGGGCGCAGGTGCGGCGGCAGCAGGGGCTGGTGTGAAAGCGGGTGAGGGAACATGCGGTGCAGGAGCTCCTTCACGGGAACGCCCGGAGGACTTGTCCAGCTTAAAGAAGGAGACGCGGTCGCGCATGCTTTCTGACTGTTCCTGCAATGTCCGCGAGGCCGCAGCATTTTCCTCAACCAGTGCGGAATTTTGCTGTGTCATCTCATCCATTTGTGAAACAGAACGGTTGATTTCCTCGATACTTGTTGACTGCTCATTACTGGCAGCTGCAATCTCGGAAACGATGTCGGAAAGACGTTTGATAGAATCCACGATCTCCGTCAGGGACTCACCTGCATTACCAACGAGCTCAACGCCGTCTTTCACTTGCGATCCACTATCATTGATCAGGCCTTTAATATCTTTCGCGGCCTGTGAAGAACGCTGGGCCAGTGTTCCCACTTCAGCAGCAACAACAGCGAAACCTTTACCAGCATCACCGGCGCGTGCCGCTTCCACAGCTGCATTCAGTGCGAGCAGCTTGGTCTGGAAAGCGATCTCGTCGATGACACCGATAATATCCGAGATCTTCTGGGAAGATTCTTCAATCCGTGACATGGCATCGACCACTTCGCCAACAACCTCACCCCCTTTAGTCGCCACATCGCGAGCGGAAACAGAGAGCTGGTTTGCCTGCTGGGCATTTTCAGCATTCTGTTTAACCGTGGAGGCCATTTCCTCCATGGCAGCGGCTGTTTCTTCAAGGTTAGAGGCTTGCTGTTCTGTTCGCTGTGACAGATCCATAGTGCCTGTATTGATTTCCTGGGCTGCATTGGCAACTTCTGTCGCCGCACCAGTAATGTCGCTTACAATATCCGTCAATTGATTGGCGGTATCGTTAGCACTGGTTTTCAGGGTATCAAACAGACCTTCATAATCTTTTTCAATCCGGCGGGTCAAATCACCGTCAGAGAGGGCCGTCAGTGAAGTTCCCACATCTTCCATGGCGTCAGAAACCGTTCCGGACAAGCTGTTGATGGCTTCTGAAAGCTTCAACATAAAGCCTTCCTTGCCATCGAGTTCCAGCTTGGTGTTAAAGTCGCCGGAAACGGCTGCTGTAACAACATTATCAATTTCAGTCTCGATATTGCGTTCTGCAGTTACGTCAGCCCATTCTACAACAGTACCAATCCGGTCGCCTTCATCAGAAAGGACAGGGCTGGCGATCAGGTCGTAGTTTCGGCCACCAATTTCGATACTGGTTTCAAAGGCACCTGCCAGTCGATCCAGCATACCGCGTTGATGCGCTGGATTTTTGTGGAAAATATCGATATTCGCACCAATAATTTTCTGCGCATCAAACTGAGGCAGGTCTTTTTTCATATCTGCATCGTTGTTGATGAGCATCTGTTGCATGGTGCTGTTTGTATAAACAATATTATAGTCGGCATCTGAGACCATGATATTGGTCGTGCAATTATCCAGTGCCGCTTTAATTCGGGAATTCTCGTTCGCAATGCGTTTTTCTTCACGTTCGCGGGCGATTTTTTCCGTCACATCTTCCCATTCCACAACTGTGCCAATACGGCTGCCATCAGCATCGATAATCGGTGTGACCACCAGATCGAAATTCAAATCACTGATTTCCAGCGCAGTTTCAATTGTTGTTGAAAGACCATCAAGGATCTGGCGCTGGTGAGCCGGATTTTTATGGAAAATGTCAATATTTGAGCCAACAACTGAGTTCGCGTTAAATTTTGGAAGAGCTTTCCGCAGTTCATGTTCATTGCCGACCAGCATATCCAGCATGGTCTGGTTTACATAAACAACCTCGTAATCTGCATCGGCAACCATCACATTGGTGCGGCAGTTATCCAGGGCTGACTTGGTCCGAAGATTTTCGTTGGACTGTTCAACGATCACTGAAAGGGAACGACCCAGGTCACCAATTTCATCTTTCTTTTCAACACCCGGGATGACCGTATTCTGACCTTCCGCAAGTGCATTTACACTGTCCAGCAGACCCTTTAGAGGAGAGACGATGGAGCGGGATGTAAAGAATGCAATAATAGTTGAGGCAACCAGGCCAACAGCGAGCAATGTCCACAGAAGCATCGTGAGGGCATCGGATTGATTTGTCACTGTTGTCATATTGTCTTCAAGAAGATGCCGTTCTTTGGAAGCTAGACCGCCATCACGAAAGCCGTCTGGCTGAACCTTGCCAACCAGAATATCCAGCAGGATATTGGCTTTTGGTGCAGCCTCGGTTACGAGATAGTAGCTTGCCATATTCCATTTATCGGACTGACGAATAGCAACCGCTTCATCGACAACTTTGATATATTCTTTTTCATAACCGACATTTTCGTTGAAAAGTCTTTCCTGGGCAGGCGTGAACAGATAGCGTTCTCCCTCCAGTTTGGAATAAAGTTGCTTCAAGCTTTCTTCCGTATCCTTGAATTCCTGAAGCGCAACAGCACTACCATCCAGGAGGAAGGCCTGCATTGCAGCTTCGTTTTTCAGCAGGGCGCCTTCTGCTTTTGAAATATCGATCAAAAGCTGACGGTTTTCCTTGGATACTGGTGCAAGAGCACCCAATTCGATAATCTTCTCGAAATTCTTGATCTGACCTTTGACCAGATCAAGGCCTTTTTCCAAAAAGAGTGTAAGATCAGGACGTTGCGCGGGAGAATGGCTTGTCTCCTCAACAAGTTTCTGGGCATCCTTAAATTCAGCCATAACTGTTTTAAAGCGCTGCCATTCTGCTTTGTCTTCCGCAGGCCAATCGGCTGCAAAAACATCAATCTCCAGGGTAAGAGCATCGATACGTTTCATGGTCGCTGCCCGTTGCTCTTTAAATGACTGAGAGGCTGAGGCCATCCATCCACGCAAATCGGCAAGCGACTGAACCAGTTCGCGTTCCATACTGGAGGCTGCGAAAACAGTTGGAATTGTCACTTCCTTGGCTTCATGGATGCGATGTTGCTGATTACTGGCATCGCGGACTGTTAAACCAACAGCCAGTACCAGAATGAAGGCGACAAAAGAAAAACCGGCGATTAGTTTGGTTTTTACGGTCATTTCTGGAATAAATGATTTTTTCTGGTCCTTGCCAGCTACGCGTGGCCCGCCAGATTGTGCAGTCATGTCTGTCATCTATTTGCTTCCTTAATTCGAATTACTGCGCTGACAGGTCTTCAGCGGTCTCAAGGGATTGTTCAATTATTTCGGAGCGGAAGAGGCTGGCGGTATCCAAAAGGGCCACCATTCTTTCTTCTGCTGTCACAAGGCCAATGATATGTTCACCATCTTCACGATCATCCACATCCGGTACGGCTCTGATCTCGCTGCTATCCACTGTCAGGATGTCAGAAACCCTGTCGACGAGGATGCCGATAATCCGGTCCCCAACGGCAATGATCACAACGACATGAATGCTGGTTGCTTCAGTAACGCCCTGGTTAAAACGGGATCGAAGGTCAAAGATAGGAACAATAATGCCGCGTAAGTTTAGAACTCCGCGCATATATTCAGGTTGATTGGGGAGGACAGTAACCTCTGACCAGGCCTGAATTTCCCGAACCTTCATTATATCAACGGCATATTCTTCATTGCCGATTGCGAAGGTGACAAATTGCTGGGTGCCTGAAAGAGTGTTTCCCTCTTCACGTGCTAGCTCTTCACCGGTAGTGGTGTCAACCGTGGAGGCTGAAGCGGTATCCATTTGTGCTGCTTCCATTATCTTATCCTATGGGTGACGGTTGGGGGGTATCAGTTTCAGGAATGCTGGCCGGGATTTCCTGAGCGAGCTCAGTTTCCGCTTCTTCTTCCTGGGGTTCAGTCTGGGGGCATGTTTCAAAGACCTGGCCGACAAGTTTTTGAGACAGGCAGTAAAGAGCCTCAATATCCAGAATAGGCGCAACCTTTCCGTTTCCTAGAATGGTGGCTGCCGAAATGCCGGGTACTGGCTTATAGTTACTTTCCAGACTTTTGATCACGACTTGTTGCTGACCGAGCAACTGGTCGACAACGATGCCTACTGTTCCGAATTCCTCGCTTTCCACCAGAACAACCAAAGCCTTGGCTGGATCCGGAACGGCGTTGTAAATTTCAAAAATCTTGTAAAGAGGGCATAAAGGGACATATTCCCCCCGAATACGGACCAGCTCCTGGCCATTTGGCAGGCGTTTCAGGGCGTCGCTATTCGGCCGCAGGCTTTCAACAATATTGGGGATAGGGATCACATATTTGGAACCGCCAACTTCGACGATCATTCCATCCATCACAGCAAGGGTGAGGGGAAGAGTCATCGTAAAACGGGAACCTTTTCCCGGGGTGGACTGGATGGAGACACGCCCGCCTAGCGCCTGAATGTTACGGCGGACAACATCCATTCCAACCCCGCGACCCGACACATCGGTAACTTTTTCGGCGGTTGAAAATCCCGGTGCAAAAATCATGTTATCGATTTCGTCATCCGAGGGCGTTGCGTTTTCGCTGATGAGGCCCCGCTCGCGGGCCCGTTTCAAGACCGCTTTGCGATTAATGCCGCGGCCATCATCCGAAATGGTAATGACAATCCTTCCCCCGCGATGTTCTGCTGACAGGGTCACATTGCCTTCTTCAGGTTTTCCTGCTTCTAAACGTTCTTCCGGAGATTCAAGCCCGTGATCGAGGGAGTTCCGGATCATGTGAGTAATCGGATCACTGATTTCCTCGATAACAGTTTTATCCACCTCGGTGTTCTCTCCGACCGTGGTAAGTTTGACTTTCTTGCTCAGTTTTGAGGAAAGCTCGCGAACCAGGCGGGGCATTCTGGAAAATACCGACTTCACAGGTTGCATGCGGATTGCCATCACGCTTTCCTGCAACTCCCGCGTATGAAGGGCGAGCTCTTCCAGGCCTCTCACCATATTCGGGAATTGCTCACTTGGAAGATCCGTTGTTTGCTGAGAGAGCATGGATTGAGTGATTACCAGCTCACCGACCATATTTACCAACCGGTCAATTCGGTCAAGATCAACACGAATAGAGGTTACTTTTGAGGCCGTGGCAGCAGCCTGTTTTCCGCCGCCGCCGGCATTCGGCGGTGCTGCACTGGCTGTAGGCTTCTGCGCAGGCGCTGCCGCGGCTTCTTCTGTGCTTTCGGCCTGAACGTCTTTGGCAGGGGCATCATCCGCGACAACAATGTCAAGATCACAAT
>JAKSCD010000145.1 GCA_022360775.1 Sneathiellales bacterium
ACAAATAACATGCTTGAACAAGATCGACTTCAACTTATAGCGCTGGCAGAACAACGAATCAGTGAATTACAAGAAACATTGACTGATACCCGCCCAGTCGCGGAGAAGAAGCAGAACCAAGCGGGTGACGCAGCCGCCAATCTCGACTTGACCATTAATACATCTGTGGACGAGAAGATTCTTTCAGAACACAAGTTGGAGCTTGCACAACTCACCAAGAATGCCGCATGGCTCAAAACCGACGAGGCAGGCATCTGTGCTCAATGTGGCTGTGACATCCCAGTCGCTCGTTTAAAAGCGGTTTTAACGACTCGACAATGTGTGGCATGCGCCAGCACCAGTAATTAGATTAAGGGTTTACAGATAAGTTATGCATACGATTGAAAAGATTGGCGGCACATCGATGAGCGATTACTTATCGGTGAGAGACAATATCATTAGAAGCGATAAAAAAGGGATTTACCGACGCGTGTTTGTGGTCTCTGCCTATGGTGGCATTACAGATAAATTATTAGAGCACAAAAAAAGTGGTCAACCCGGTGTTTATGGGCTATTCGCCAGCGGCATAGAAGATGAGAGTTGGTCAGAAAAATTTGACGAATTGAGCACGGAGCTACACCGGATTAATCAAAGCTTATTTGGCGAAGGCGAACTACTTCAGCGAGCCAATGAATTTCTCAATGAAAGGCTGGATGATGCCAGGCAATGTTTACTGGATTTGCAGAGTCTTTGTCAGCATGGCCACTTTGAACTAAAAGCTCACCTGGGGACGGTCCGGGAAATGTTGGCTAGTATCGGTGAAGCCCACAGCGCCTGGAATACAGTGCAGCTCTTGCAACGCGATGGCGTCAACGCCTGCTTTGTTGACCTGACAGGGTGGCGGGCCAGTTCGCACATGCCGCTGGATGAGCGTATTCAAACCGCCTTTGCCAACATTGATCTCGACACGCAGCTACCTATCGTTACCGGATACGCTCATAGTGACGCAGGCTTGATGACCTCATTTGATCGCGGCTACAGCGAAATGACCTTCAGTCGTTTGGCGGTGATCACACAGGCGAAAGAAGCCATTATCCATAAAGAATTCCACCTTAGCAGTGCCGACCCCAGACTGGTGAGCGAAGACAGTGCTGTCCCCATCGGCAGAACCAACTACGATGTCGCCGACCAATTGGCCAATCTGGGCATGGAAGCCATCCACCCCAAGGCCGCCAAAGGGCTGCGTCAGAACAACATCCCGTTGCGCATCAAGAATACCTTTGAACCGGAACATACAGGCACACTCATTACCGGCGACTACGTCAGCGATTCCCCCTGCGTGGAGATTATTGCCGGCTGCAAAGGCATCTACGCCCTTGAACTGTTTGACCAGGATATGGCGGGCAGCATTCATGATTATGACCAGAATGTATTGGCTATCATCAAGCGCTTCAAGGCCCATATTGTTTCCAAAGACATTAACGCCAACACCTTAACCCATTTTCTATCGACTAATTTAAAAACGGTAAAGCGCATACAAGCCGCGTTAGAAAAACGCTTCCCGGAAGCAGAACTTAATCAGCAAAAAGTGGCGATCGTATCCGCCATCGGCAGTGATATGCAGATACCCGGAATTTTGGCAAAAACCGTGCAAACCGTTGCCAATATCAGTGTACTGGCGGTGCATCAGTCAATGCGTCAGGTGGATATGCAATTCATTGTGAATGAATCCGACTATGAAGCAGCGATCAAGAGTCTGCATGCGGCACTAGGGCCTGTTGACACTAATTTGATTGTCACTGTTGAGCCTGAAAA
>JAKSCD010000222.1 GCA_022360775.1 Sneathiellales bacterium
AAAAAATATATTATTTGAGGGGGAACTTATTAATCATTTAAAATTTATAATTATAATGCTTGTATTGAGTTCATGTATTCAGGTTCAGAATCACATGAATAACAATAATAATTGTAAGAATATTCCGGCGAACCTTTATTTAACTAATGAATATTATAATTTAAATAAAGTGACTTGTGTGCATTGTATTGATACACTTTATAGTCCTACAGTATTTAAAGATTATACTTTGAAGATAATAAATAAAATGTATGATGATCATGATTATATTAGAGATGTGAAAATCGGAATAAATTCACGTTATAATTATCATTTAAATTGCGAATATGAAAATTTTATTTTTAACCATATTAACAATAATAATTTAGTTATATTTACTTATACGAGCCCCTATGAAGAGGATCTACAACAAGTTGTTATTAAGGCATATGTAGAAACTGATCAAGGAATATGGTTTACAGCCTATGATTATTGTTCCGCAAATAGCGAAAGAACATTTCAATTTCATCAATATAATGAAGAATCAGGTTTTGTACCTATTCAATTGTTTGCTCCTCTTAGAATACAAATCAATAATAAATCTTTAAACGAGTAAGAAATTATGTTTATATTTTTTTGGGCCGAATTATAGTTCAATAGTTTAGAAATAGGCTTTTAAGCTAAATATTAAGTATTTAATCACTATTTACTTTTATTAAACTTTTTTGCATTCGTAAAAATAAAAATTTGTTTATCAGAATGTTCTCTAAGAATTGTTTTGAATACCATTGTTAAAAATCTCATCTATTTTTTTTATTCGATAATCAAATATTTTATTTAATCTTTTCTTAATGAATATGGTATTAGCTATTTTACCTAAAATCCCAAAAGGTGGTAAATAAGAGATTAAATCTGTCATCTCAACTCCCCCATCAATTGGAGTTAATCTGTGTTCATGATGCCATATTTTATAAGGTCCAAGTCTTTGTTCATCAATAGAATAACTGTGTTCTTTTACTTTAGTAATTTCGGTGATCCAATTAGTTTTATAAAATGGAAAAGGGCTTACAATGTAATTAATCATCATGCCCTCATACATTTTATTTGATAAATGTTCAGTTTTTATTTCAAAACTCATATCATCAGGAGTTATTAATTCAAGATTTCTTGGATCTGATATAAATTCCCAAACTGATTCTATATCAGAATTAATTTTTTGCTTACAAAATAATTGATACATCTTATAAAATTCCGAATATGTTTTTAAATCTAATTCTGTTATATCTTTGAGCTAAAATACAAGGTATATTTACAAGAAGGGCATATAAAATCATAATATAACCTACCCATTCATAATTCCAAATAAAAAAAATGGGTGAAAACATGATTACAATCCAATGTGCAAGTTCTGCTCTACATAGTTCTAAAATAAATTGTTGTATATATTTTGTGTCTTTTGATTTTAAGTTCTTTTTTCGGAAGCCTTTTTTAAACATTGCAGAGCCGTCTGGTAAATATTTT
>JAKSCD010000310.1 GCA_022360775.1 Sneathiellales bacterium
CTGAAACCTATGCAACAGCGGATATCATCTCCTATGGCGGAAAGCCAAGTGTGAAGTTGGGCCGGGAATTTTTGCTGAGAAAAGACAAATAGCCTTCATTTTGACGTAGCTTTTTTCCCTAACAGTCTGATAGAGAGGAATCTCGATGAGTGTTAGGGGCTGGTCCCCCTTAAGGGATGATGCTGATGAGAGCTGCGTTATCGTCATGTTGGCCTTTGTTACTTGGCATTGCCCTTATGATGCTGGGCAATGGCCTGCAGGGAAGTTTGCTGGGTGTCCGGGCAAGTCTTGAAGGTTTTCCGACTGCGATTACCGGTCTGGTTATGTCGGGATTTTATGTAGGCTTTCTTTTCGGCTCTTTTCTGACCCCGAAAATCCTTATCAATGTTGGTCATGTGAGAGTGTTCGCTGCCCTTGCATCCCTTGCTTCTACAGCTACTCTTTTACATGCAATGGTGCCCGAGCCCATCACCTGGGGGCTTTTCAGAATTGTTACAGGCTTTTGCTTCGCAGGTTTATTCATAGTCTGTGAAAGCTGGCTCAATGATGTGGCCAGCAACGAAACCCGAGGACAAATCCTGTCTTTCTATATGGCCATTGTCTGGGTTGGTATGGCAGGTGGGCAGTTTCTTCTGACCACCGCAGATCCGGGGGGATATAATCTTTTTATTGTCGTGTCAGTTCTTGTCTCCCTCGCATTAGTGCCAACAGCGCTTACGGCATCACCGGCACCAAATGTTGAAGAAGTCAAAAATCTGGGTCTTCGAAAACTCTATAAAGTCTCCCCGCTTGGTGTAATTGGTGTTCTGATTATCGGGGTTACCCATGGCGCCTTCTTTGCAATGGCTGCCGTTTATGGCGGTCTGATCGGTCTCAGCCTGGGAGAAATATCAGTTTTCATAAGTGCCGTTATTATTGGAGGCGCGATTTTTCAGGTCCCCATCGGACGCCTTTCCGACAAATTTGATCGTCGGCGTGTCATTCTTTTTACTGCGATCTTCGGGGCTGTGGTCTCTTCCGGTATTGTATTCCTGCAATCCCCGGAAGACCGGTGGTGGCTCCTTGGTGCAGCCGTTCTTTTTGGGGGAAGCTGTATGCCAATCTATTCCCTTTTCATCGCTCACACCAATGATCACCTGGAACCGGATCAAATGGTTGCCGCCAGCAGCTCCATGATTTTGTTGAACGGTGTTGGTGCGATTATCGGGCCCATACTTGTTTCGGCACTGATGGCGGAATTCGGGGTTTCTGCCTATTTCGCATCCATGACAGTTGGGTTTATCGGAATTTCACTCTTCACGCTTTATCGGATGTCCATAAAGAATGCTACACCGCTTGAAGAGCAGGGGGACTTTGTCGCTATGCCAATTCGTTCAGGTATTGTTGCAGCAACCATGAACCCGGAAACGGAGGAATGGGAAGAAGAGCCGGAGGAAAAAGAAGTTACGCATCCGTTTTACATTAGCCGCGCGTCCATGAGTATTCTGGAAGATTTCGAAGATGAGGATGAAGAGGATCAGGATTTGACTGATGATGGTCCTTCTCTCTGGAATAGAAATGGTTAAGCTCGCAGCACTGTTGCACTGCGAAGAAAAAGGTGTCCTAATAACATTTCGATCATTGCGACAACCGGTTATCAACGGTAAAACTCTCTTATGACTGATAAATTACGAATTGCGATGGCTCAGGCCAATCCCATTCTGGGAGATATCGCTGGAAATATAAAACTGGCAAAAGAGTTCCGCGAAGAAGCTGAAGCGGACGGTGCTGATCTTGTTGTTTATCCGGAACTGTTTCTCTGCGGTTATCCGCCCGAAGACCTGGTCTTGAAGCCTTCCTTTATTCAGCGCATCAAGGAAGCTATGGATGAGCTTGCAGAGCTGACCCTGGATGGGGGACCTGCCATGCTGATGACCGGTCCGTTGATGGAAGAGGGGAAATTGCATAATTCCGTCTGCCTTCTGGAAAACGGAAAAATCAGCGCAACACGTCACAAAGCCAAATTACCGAATTATGGTGTCTTTGATGAAGTGCGCGTCTTTGAACCAGGCCCGCTTCCCGGTCCGATCCCGTTTAAAGGGGTCCGTCTTGGCGTAATGATCTGTGAAGATATGTGGTTCAGTGATGTCGCTGAATGCCTTGCGGAAACCGGCGCTGAAATGCTGATCGTTCCCAATGGTAGTCCTTTTGATCATGAAAAAGGGGATGCGCGGCTGAATTATGCCGTCGAACGGGTTACAGAAACCGAACTTCCTCTTCTGTACCTCAATCAAATCGGCGGGCAGGATGAGCTGGTTTTTGACGGGGGGTCCTTTGTTCTCAATGGAGATCGTAGCCTCGCCGTTCAAATGAGTTCCTGGAAAGAAGATCTGCTGGTTACCGACTGGGTGCGCGGTGAAGACGATCAATGGCGCTGTGAAACATCAGAATTGAAGGATCCTGGTACCTCGATGGAACGGGTCTATAATGCGATGGTTCTCGGGCTCAAGGATTACGTGAATAAAAACCGGTTCCCGGGTGTTGTACTGGGTCTGTCCGGTGGAATTGATAGCGCACTCAGCGCTGCGGTTGCTGTGGATGCCCTCGGGGCTGACCGGGTGCATTGTGTCATGATGCCGTCAAAATACACCTCCCAGGAAAGTCTGGATGATGCCGCGGAATGCGCGCGCCTTCTTGGCACCAGACTGGATAGTGTCTCAATTGTTCCGGCGGTGGATGCCTATGAAACCATGCTTGGGGGAATGTTTGAAGGGACTGAGGCGGATATAACCGAGGAGAATATCCAGTCTCGTGTCCGTGGGGTGACCCTGATGGCCATTTCCAACAAATTTGGCAAGATGGTTCTGACAACCGGCAATAAATCAGAGATGTCTACAGGCTATGCAACGATTTACGGGGATATGTGCGGCGGATATTCCGTCTTGAAGGACCTTTACAAGACGCTTTGCTTTGATGTTTCAGAATGGCGCAATGCGCATTTTTCCGGCGTTTTTATGGGACCTGACGGACCAGTGATGCCGAAAAACGTGATCAGCAAGCCGCCAAGTGCGGAGCTCCGCGAAGATCAGAAAGATGAAGACAGCCTTCCGCCCTATGAAGTGCTGGACGCGATCCTGCATGCCCTGGTGGAAGAGGAAAAATCCTTTGCAGAAATCGTGGCAAGCGGATATGACAGCGAAATCGTTAGCCGTATTCAGCATTTACTCTATATTGCGGAATACAAACGGCGGCAGGCTCCTCCTGGTGTGAAAATCACCACCCGGAATTTTGGCCGTGATCGCAGATATCCCATTACCAACGGGTTCAGAGACAGAAAATGACAGCAAAATTCAGATTTGCGCCTAGTCCGACAGGATACCTGCATGTCGGAAACGCCCGCCTCGCGTTGATCAACTGGCTTTATGCAAAAAAAGTCGGCGGAGAATTTGTGCTGCGCCTTGATGATACCGATGAAGAACGCTCCACTGAAGAATATGCTCTTGGTATCCAGGAGGATCTGGACTGGCTCGGCCTTGAATGGGATGACCTTAAAAAGCAGTCGGATCGCAGTGCCTCTTATAAGGCAGCTTTTGAAAAACTGAAAGCAGCCGGCCGTCTTTATCCTTGCTATGAGAGCGGGGAAGAGCTGGAATATAAGCGCAAGCGTCAGTTATCCCGTAAATTACCACCGGTTTATGACCGCTCGGCTCTTAAACTTACCGATGAGGAAAAGGCGGCGTTTGAAGCGGAAGGACGTAAACCGCACTGGCGCTTTTTGCTCGATCAGGAAGTCGTCTCCTGGGAAGATGATGTTCGGGGTAATGTTGAGGTTGACTGCGCGAGCATGTCCGATCCGGTTCTGATCCGCTCGGACGGACGTCCGCTCTATCATTTGCCTTCCGTCGTTGATGACATTGATTTCGGAATTAGCCATGTTATTCGCGGTGAAGATCATGTCAGCAATACAGCATTGCATATTCAGGTCTTCAAGGCACTTGGTTCTGAAATTCCTGCTTTTGCTCATTTGCCGCTATTGATGGGACCAGATGGCGGTCCACTTTCCAAACGTGAAGGCAGTCAGAGCTTACGGGAACTCCGGGACGCAGGATATGATCCCATGAGTATCAATAGTTTGCTTGCCCGCCTTGGAACATCGGATAATGTGGAAGCGCGTGGCCATCTCTCTGCTGTTATCGACGGATTTGATATCTCTCGCTTCAGCCGGGCCGCTGCAAAATTTGACCCGGCAGAGCTAAAAAACCTGAATGCCCGGATTTTACATGAAATGCCCTGGGAACAGGCTAAAAGCAAGCTTGATCTTGACGGGACGACTGAGGCATTCTGGTTGGCCATTCGCGGCAATATAGATGTGATTGGTGAAGCACGTCAGTGGTGGCAGGTTGTAAATGGTGAAATCAACCCCATTGTTGAAGATCAGGCTTTTCTGGATAAAGCGGCCGAACTTCTACCGGATGGGGAACTGGACGTTGAAAGCTGGAAGGCATGGACGACTGCTGTGAAAGAAACCCTGGGTGTAAAAGGGAAATCCCTTTTTATGCCTCTTCGCCAGGCTTTGACAGGACAGTCTCACGGGCCTGAAATGAATAACATGCTGGTCTTGATCGGCCGGGATAAAGCTCTGGCGCGGCTCGCCGGTAAATTTGCGTAACTCCCTTTTAGGAAAAGGATTAAAACAGTGACCTTGCAACTATACAATACAGCGAAGCGGCGAAAGGAAGTTTTTGTCCCCCGCGACCCCCAAAATGTGGGGATGTATGTTTGCGGTCCTACTGTTTATGACACCGCGCACATTGGCAATGCCCGCCCGGCAGTCGTTTTCGACGTACTGGCAAACCTGCTTCGGCTCATGTATGGCGAAGAGCATGTCACCTATGTCAGGAATATTACTGATGTAGAGGACAAAATTATTGAAGCTGCCGAGCAAAATGGTGAAACCATTGAAGAGCTGACCACCAGAACAACGCAAGCCTATCATGAGGATATGGGGGCGTTGGGCGTTGGATTGCCAAATAGGGAACCTCGTGCGACGCAGCATATCGGCGGTATGATCGAGATGATCACAACCCTGATCAACAAAGGTCATGCCTATGAAGCTGAGGGGCATGTGCTTTTCGATGTGCAAAGCATGCCTGATTACGGCAAGCTTTCAGGTCGTAACAGGGAAGAATTGATCGAAGGGGCCCGCGTTGAAGTCGCGCCGTTTAAAAAGGACCCTGCGGATTTTGTCCTCTGGAAACCTTCTCCCGGTGACATGATGGGATGGGACAGCCCCTGGGGTAAAGGGCGTCCGGGCTGGCATATTGAATGCTCTGTCATGTCAAAAGCGGAACTGGGAGAGGCGTTTGATATTCACGGCGGCGGCCGGGATCTTGTTTTTCCGCACCATGAGAATGAGGTCGCCCAGAGCTGCTGTGCCAATGAAGACAAAACCTATGCGCGATACTGGGTGCATAACGGATTTTTGACTGTAGAAGGCAAGAAAATGTCCAAATCCCTGGGCAATTTCTTTACCGTGCGCGATTTGCTGGACAAGGCCAGCAAACTCGAAAAATGCGCAGGAGAAATCTATCGTTTTGTCTTGCTGAATACCGATTATCGCCAACCTCTTAACTGGACGGAAGAAGGGGTACAAAATGCCGAAAATTCGCTTAACACCCTTTATACAGCCCTGCAAAAGCTGGAAGGGATAGATGCGGAGCTTTCAGCAAATCCGGATACCGTCATCGCGCATCTGCAAAACGATATTGATACGCCTTTTGCGCTAAAGGAATTGATTGCCATAGCGAAAAAGGCCAATACCGCAGAAAACGATGATGAGAAAGCTGTTCTTAAGGGACAGCTGGTCAATGGTGCAGCACTGCTTGGTGTTCTGCAGCAACCTTTGGATGATTGGTTTAAAGGAGCTGTAGAAGACGGTCTGCAGGCAGAAAATATCGAGGCGCTCATACAGGAGCGCATTGATGCAAAAAACAATAAAAACTACGCACGGGCAGATGAAATCCGGGATAGCCTTAAAGAGCAGGGCGTTATCCTGGAGGACGGGCCTGGAGGAACAAGCTGGAAGAGGGCATAATGGCAAAAGAACGGCTATATCTTTTCGACACAACCCTGCGCGACGGTGCGCAGACACAAGGCGTTGATTTCAGTGTCGAGGATAAGATTATTATTGCCGAAGCCCTGGATCGGTTGGGTTTGGATTATATTGAAGGCGGGTGGCCGGGGGCCAATCCCGGGGATACTGCGTTTTTTGAAAACCCTCCCACCTTCAAAAATGCGACCTTTACGGCCTTCGGCATGACCCGTCGTCCGGGACGTTCGGTTTCCAATGACAGTGGCCTGAAAGCAGTTCTGGATGCCAAGACACCAGCAACCTGCCTGGTTGGGAAAAGCTGGGATTTTCAGGTTGATGTCGCGCTTGGTATTTCCAATGAGGAAAATATTGAGCTAATCGCCTCCAGTATCGAGGAATGTGTTCGTCAGGATCGGGAGGCCATGTATGACGCCGAACATTTCTTCGATGGCTACAAGGCAAATCCGGATTATGCCATGGCCTGTATCAAAGCCGCCTATGAAAACGGGGGCCGCTGGGTCGTCCTTTGCGACACCAATGGCGGTGCCATGCCACATGAGGTAGAGGAAATCGTCACCGAAGTTGTGAAAGTGATACCGGGTGATCATGTGGGTATCCATACGCATAATGATACGGAAAATGCAGTCTCCAATACCCTTGCTGCTGTTCGTGCGGGTGCCCGTCAGGTACAGGGCACCATCAATGGACTGGGAGAGCGCTGCGGCAATGCCAATATGATGAGCCTTATCCCGACATTTATGTTGAAAGAGCCGTTTAAATCCTGCTTTGATATCGGGATCACGGAAGAGGGGCTTAGAAGTCTGACGTCAGTTTCCCGTTTGCTCGATGAAGTTCTGAACCGGGCGCCTAATCGTCATCAGCCTTATGTCGGGCCTTCAGCTTTTACCCATAAAGGCGGGCTTCATGTATCCGCGGTCCAGAAAAATCCCAGTACATACGAGCATGTTGATCCATCTCTTGTCGGAAATGCGCGGATTATTCCGGTCTCGGATCAGGCTGGACGATCCAATGTCCTGGCTCAGTTAAAAGAGGTAGGACTGAATGTGGATCCGAAAGATCCACGGGTCGACCGGCTTCTTGAAGAAGTGAAAGAGCGCGAATTTAACGGTTATTCCTATGATAGCGCCCAGGCGAGTTTTGAGCTGATGGCTCGCCGCCGGTTAGGACAAGTGCCTGATTTCTTTCAGGTAGAGAGCTTTAGAGTACAGGTGGAACGCCGTCACAATGCGAAGGGGGAGCAGATCTCGGTCTCTGATGCGGTGGTGAAAGTCGTTGTTGATGGTGAGCGTTATATGTCTGTCGCTGAGGGTAATGGTGCTGTGAATGCCCTTGATATGGCGCTTCGCAAGGATCTGGGGAAATACTCACAATATTTGAAAGATCTTCGACTGGAAGATTTTAAGGTGCGTATCCTGACCACAGGAACAGAAGCGGTTACCCGTGTGACCATTGACAGTACTGATGACAGTGATCGTCGCTGGACAACAGTTGGTGTCTCCCCGAACCTTGTGGATGCGGCTTTCGCTGCCTTGCTTGATAGCGTGATTTACAAGCTTTTGAAAGACGGCGCCCCTTCCGGAAAGTAGATGTAAGCCATTATGACACTCGAAAGTAATGCGCCTGCCATTATTCTTGTTGAACCCCAGATGGGGGAGAATATTGGTGCTGCGGCGCGGGCGATGCTTAATTTCGGTTTGACGGATCTGCGCCTGGTGAAACCGCGCGATGGCTGGCCCAATGAACGGGCGGTTGCCATGGCGTCACGCGCGGATGTCGTTTTGCAGAATACCCGTGTTTTTGACAACCTGCAGGATGCGATTGCAGATCTTCATCATGTTTACGCAACCACGGCACGGCCGCGGGATATGATCAAGAAAGTCGTGACACCTAAGGCTGCGGCAAAGGAACTTCGCGAATTTACGGGAGCAGGGGAGAATTGCGGTATTCTGTTCGGAAAGGAGAGCTGGGGGCTTTCCAGCGATGATGTTACCTATGCGGATACTATTATTACAGTTCCGCTTAATCCTGATTTTTCTTCCATCAATCTTGCCCAGGCCGTCCTTCTGGTGGCATATGAATGGTTTCAGGAGGCTGATGAAACACCGCCTGAAGTGATGAAAAATGAAGAACGCCTGGCAACGAAAGAGGAGCTTGGCCATCTTTTCCAGCGGATCGAAAATGAGCTGGATGCCCGGGGGTATTTTGAACCCATTCAGGCGAGAAAATCCGCAATCCTTAAAAACATGCGGAATATGTTCCAGCGGTTCAATCTGATGGAAACCGATATTCGCGCCCTTCAGGGGATAGTGAAAGGGCTTTCACATAACAAGAAAAAACCATCAGAAGACTGACGGCTTTTCGCAAACGCAATTTTTGAGATGGGCAGAGATTAGTTGGCCTGCTTCTGCCGCCGTGTCAACCACCCGAGCCCTGCGAGCGCGGCACCGAATACCCAGACTGCCGCTGGAAGTGGTACAACTGATAATTGTGAATTTCTGACCAGGAAGGATCCTCCTGGAGAGCGTCTGGTATCATCCAGTTCCATAACATTATTAAAAGCAGAATACTCGCTGCCTGTTTCTGGTATGAAATCGAACGAAATGGAAAAGACTTTATGTGTATAAACACCCGGATTTTCATGAAAATACGGTTCAAAATCCAATATTCCGCTAGATATTCGTTGAATATGTGGACCCGTCTCATCGTGGGTTGCACCCAGAAGTGAAATAAGACCGGTTGTAGAAAACCGAGGTAATGTGAAACTCCATTCCGGAACTGGAACTGCCACTCCTGTCCAGTTGAAAATCATCTGTCTGAGTTCTGGCATCGTCGCATAGCGCCACCCCTCATAGGCTCCGCCAGCACCGAGCTGAGCATTGACGCTATTATAACTCATTCTTTTGGTCTCGGTAACATCCAGCCAATCCAGACCGGAAGCTAAATCCGTTGTATAACTGCCATTATCGATAAAATCGACAGGCAAGGCCTGGGAACCGGAAGAGCTAAAAACAAATGTGCCTATAGCCATTAGACAAGCAAAAATGATTGAACGCATAACATCTCGTAACTGTATATTTAATTTTTAAATAAAACTATAGGTCGTATTTATGCGATTCAAGTAAAATTTATGGTTAATTTTACCTTTCTCCGCTTATGCGCCTTCCAGAATACTAATTCCAGCTGTTTTCAAACTGTTTTTTATGAGCAAATCGGGAGTATCTTTTGCTTGAGCAAGTCCTTCAATTTCCAGAAATTCAATATTCTTGATCCCTAGAAAATTAAGGATCATACGTAAATAGTTTTTCATCAAATCTGTCGCGCCGTCGGAAGAAAAACCACCACGGGCGATACAGATATAGCATTGCCTGTCTTCAAGTAATCCAACCGGGCCCGTATCGGTAAATTGAAAACTTTTCCCGGCTCTGGTGACATGATCTATCCAGCACTTCAGCGTTGAGGGGATCATAAAATTATACATAGGAACCCCGAGAATAAGAATGTCCGCATGGCGTAGTTCATCAATATAGCGATCAGAAGGGGCGAGAAGGGCTTTTTGCTCCTCGGTCAGGGTCTCTTCTGAACAAGAAAAAGCGTCAAAAGTCGCATTGTTCAAATGAGGAAGTGACTCATCACATAAATCATGTCTGATATGTCGAATAGGCGCGTTCGCTGATTTCAGGCGCACCGCCAACTGATCGGCCAACTGGGATGAAAAGGATTGATCGCCTTTCATACCTGAATTTATCTGCAGCAATATAGTCATCATTTCCTCAAAAGCGTTTGGGTATCTTCTGGAGTTTAAATTGATAAAAATGATGATACGAATTAGTTATTATTGGTAACTTCAATAGGTAGAAAAACACATGCAGAGTTTTGAGCAATTGAAAATGTTTGTTGCCGCAGCAGAGGCCGGGAGTTTCTCAGCGGCCGGCAGGCAGCTTAATAAAGGTCAATCGGCAGTAAGCCTTGGAATAGCCAATCTTGAGGTTGATCTCGGGTTTGATCTTTTTGATCGGACGACGCGAAAACCAGGTCTTACACCGGAAGGAAGCCGCCTTCTCGGGCACGCAAAAGCTGTTCTTATGCAACTCGAAGATCTTGATATCGCTGCCAGAAGTGTATTTGCCGGGGAAGAAACCAATATTCGACTGGTGCTTGATGCCGCATTGATGGTTCCGGCATTTGAAACACTGCTTACTGAATTCTCACAGCGATTTCCTGCAACAGAAATATCGGTTATTTCCTCTGCGAGCCCAGAAATTCCGACGCTAATTGAAAATGGAAATGCAGATATCGGTCTTATGTTTTCGCAAGTTAAGGTTCAGAAAAACCTTGAGCAGAGCTTTATCGGAAATTTGCCCTTTGTTGCCGTCAGCAGTCCCGCTTACGGATTGAGTAAGATAACCTCCATCGGTGCAAGTGAGCTGTTACCTTTTCGTCAATTGCTTCTTCAAAGTCCAGAGGGGAGTGAATTGGATCAGTTTCCAGCCCTTTCAACCATGTCCTGGAAAGCAGACAGTTTTTATAGTCTTCGGGATCTCGCAATCATGGGGCTCGGGTGGGTCTATCTGCCTAAGCATATGGTGAAGGAAGCGATGCGTGATGGGAGGCTTGTTGCCCTTAATTTCAGATTTGAACATCAGGACTGGAGCCCGCCGGTTGAATGTGTAAGCCTCAAAAACAGGGATTACGGCCCGGCTCTTTCCTGGCTTAATGAAAAAATCAAGGACGTTATCGCTATTTGAGAACCTGCTATAAGTAAAGACCGACGTCAAAAGGCACAAAGCCCTAATTCGGGTTATCAGTATTGCTGGTCCACCAGTCATGCATGGCCATAAAGACCGGACGAAGATTAAGGGCAGCCTCCGTTGCGCTATATTCAACACGAGGGGGGACTTCTGCATAGACCTTTCTATGGACCAGTCCATCTTCCTCCAAGGCGCGAAGCTGATTTGTCAGCATGGTCTGGGTAATACCGTCCAGCTCCCGCTTTAATTCACCAAAACGTTTTGTTCCGTGAAAAATCAGCACTTGTAGAAGATGAAGCTTCCATTTTCCGCCGATCATATCCAGCAGCACCGGAACCGGACAGGCAAGCCCGGATGCACGAGATGCAGATTTAAGAAATCTTTCGTTTTTTGCTTCCTGTAACACGCGGAATTCTCCATTAGTATAGTTTTTCGTACTACGTTTTAAAAAACTGCCTACTTTCAATATCTTAGCATAGTTTCTATCTTTTGAACAGAACTGAAAAACAGGGGAAAATCATGATAGAACTTTATGCCGTGAGTGGTGCGCCCAGACCCAGAAGGGTGATGCTGGCATTAATGATCAAGGAACTGGATTACAACATCCGTTTTCTGGACTTTTCAAAAAAGGAACATTTATCTGATAACTATCTTTCTCTAAACCCAAGGGGGCGTATCCCGACACTGGTGGACGGTGATATTGTTATTCACGATTCAATCGCGGCAATGCTTTGGCTTGATCGGGCTTATCCTGAAAAACCTCTCTTTGGTGAGAATACTGATGAAGCGGCGGATCAATATCTGACCAGTTTTGATCTTGCAGACTTTCTGCGCACAGCGACAGACCATCTTATCCGGCCTATTTTTTTTGGTGGCGACACCCGGGATTTGTCAAAGGCGGCTGCAGATATGCGTGCTGAGCTGGAATTGATAAATAACAAACTGGAGAAAACTGCTTTTATAGGGGGGAACAGGCCAGGGGCTGCGGATTGTATTGCTTTTCCTGAAATCAATGTTCTGGAGCGGGCTTTGCAAACCGCAGAAGAGATACTGAAACCATACGGTTTCCTTACAGTCTTTGAAGACTATCCAGCCCTTAAATCCTGGACGAAGAGAATGCAGGCCATGCCCGGATATGAAAAAACCTATCCGCCGCACTGGAGGTAAAGATGAGCTGCTGTCTTACCGGACTGTCTGGTTTGTTTGTTGATACGACGGGACAAAAGACCGAGAAAGAGACGCCTGCAGGAAGAAAGCAAAACAGGCTGAATTCAGGAAATATTCCTGTGGATCCTGAAAACAAAGGGAGGGATCAGGCAGATATAGATGCGCTGCGCTCTATCCCTTCCGAGTTTTGAATATCTCAGGGTTTTATGTGTCATTTGACTGCAAATTATGGCTTATTCCTAAGAGAAAAGAATCTTTGTCGTTTTTTTGAATTTGCAATTTAAATGTGGCAAAATTGACCGGAATTTGACTAAACTATAAGTTGTTGCAGGTTAAATATTAAAAACACCAAAGAAGAATTTATTCTCTTATTTGGCGATATGGGCCGGGGATGGATTTGGTTTTTGGATAAATTAAAAATATTATATGTGACTTTATTAGAAATATATTGACTTAAGAGATTAGAGCTATCAGCATACTACTTATGGGTGCTGATCAGAAAAAAATTGTCCAGCTTTGTGCTGACTTCGTGAATAAATATTGCGGCATTTATTATGAGCCGGATAATCACTGGATAACGCTAAAAACCTTTGAAAATGGCGGCTTTCAGACGGCTGATGAGCTTTCAGTCGTGATGAAATCTGTCGTTCAGAATGCACCGCGGGAGCAACAAATTGCTCTTCTCAATGCATATCCTGCGCTCAGTTACAAAATAAGAGAACTTAATTCGCTTTCTGATAACTCGCGCAGTGAGCAGATGGGGGTCGGGCTTGATCAATGCTCTCCTGGTGAAGGGCGGGAGCTTGAGGAGCTCAACACTCGTTATAAGAAAAAATACGGATTTCCGTTTATTATTGCGGTGAGGGGGGTCAGAAACCGCTATGAGATCCTTGCGGCCATGCGGGAGAGAATAAAAAACGACCGGGAAACCGAGTTTCAGACTGCCCTTACACAAATACACAAAATCGCTGGCTTTCGTCTGAGTGATATGGACTATCCCGTTTCACATTCCGAGCTTTTCTCCAAAAACAATTAAAATTCTTCTTTCCGCCTTTCTTTAACCGAGCCAAAATTGTGTCTGCCTTTTCTATGCAGATATAAGTGTGTCGCAAAATCCCTTCCAACAACCCTGATTTCTGATTACACATAAGGCAGGCATCAGAATAAGGATAAGAAAATGAAAATCAGCCACGGTTTTGCGGAACTCGAAGAAGTAACGTTGCATTATGCAGAAACCGGGGCGGAGAATAAGGAACTTGTTATTCTTCTGCATGGATTTCCGGAATTCTGGTACACATGGCGGAAACAGCTTCCTGAAATTGGTCGAAGATACCATGCGGTTGCACCGGATTTACGAGGCTATAATCTTTCTGATAAACCGGTTGGAAAAGAGAATTACCGTATTCAGCATCTGATCAAGGATGTTGTTCAGCTGGCCAGACATTTTGGTCACGAGCGCTTTTATCTGGTTTCTCATGACTGGGGAGCTGCTATCGCCTGGTCGGTCGCTCTTGCTGTTCCTGATCAGATAACGGGGCTGATGGTACTAAATGGACCTCATCCTTATCTTTTCTCGAAGCTGCTGGAGACAAATAAAACCCAGATCGAGAATAGCCAGTATATGGCGGATTTTCAGGATGAAACAATTGAAGAGAAACTTCTTGCAGAAAACTGTGACTGGCTCTGGAACTGGACCTTTAAGAAACATTTTGATCAAGGGCAGATGAGCGAAGAGGACCGGGCAGCCTATCTTGAGGCCTGGCAAAAACCGGGCGCCTTAACGTCGATGCTTAACTATTACCGCTCATCACCGTTGCAGCCGCGTCCTCTGGACAAGGGAGCAAAACCGCTAGGCCTTGAAAAAGAGCCTTTTATAGTGAAAGTCCCAACACTTGTTTTATGGGGTGAGAAAGATCATGCGCTTATCCCGGAGAATATTGACGGGATTGAGGAGCTTGTCCCGGATTTGAAACTTATTCGGTTGCCGGAAGTGACGCATTGGGTGACCCATGAAGCACCGGAGCGAACAAGCGCAGAAATCCTCACCTTTTTAGAGGAATTGCAAAAGCGCTAAAAGGGGTGTAAACCCTGTTGACATAAAAGAGCGCATGAGTATAGTGCGCGTCTTGTGCAAGCCTCGTCGGCATGCCTTATCCTTTTAAAAGATTGGAATAAGTCCATGAGTAAACGTATTCAAGCGAAATACAAAATTGATCGCCGTATGGGCGAAAATATCTGGGGTCGTCCGAAAAGCCCGGTCAACACCCGCGAATATGGCCCGGGCCAGCATGGTCAGAGCCGCCGCGGCAAGCTTTCCGACTTCGGTATCCATCTTCGTGCAAAACAGAAGCTTAAAGGTTACTACGGCAACATTACTGAAAAAGGCTTCCGCCGCCTTTATACTGAAGCTGTTCGTCTGAAAGGCGACACATCAGAAAACCTCATCGGTCTTCTGGAGCGCCGTCTGGACGCCGTAGTCTACCGCATGAAATTTGTACCAACTGTGTTCGCAGCCCGTCAGTTCGTCAACCACGGCCATGTGACAGTAAATGGTAAAAAAGTGAATATCGCGTCCTACCAGGTTAAAGTAGGTGACGTTATCGAGGTTCGCCAGAAATCAAAACAGATGGCTCTTGTTCTTGAAGCTTCTGCAAGCGCTGAACGGGAAGTTCCTGAGTATATGGATGTGGATCACAAAGCCATGAAAGGAACGTTTAATTCCATTCCGAAACTGGCAGATGTTCCTTACCCGGTTGTTATGGAACCAAACCTGATCGTCGAATTTTACTCTCGCTAATCCGCGAGGGCACATTATTCGAAGAAAGCCGCTCCAATTGGGGCGGCTTTTTTTATGCTTGAAGATCGGTATTTATGAAAATACCTATGAAAGACTGTTGCCAGTTTTGGGGAGGGGGCTAAATGTTTCTGCTCGATATTTTAACAGATCCTGCAGCGATTGTTGCGCTTGTGACACTAATCGTTATGGAAGTGGTTCTCGGGATCGATAACCTGATTTTTGTCTCTATTCTCAGTAACAAACTCCCGGAACATCAGCAGAAGAAAGCCCGGACAATCGGGATCGGGCTTGCCATGATCATGCGGCTCGCCCTTCTTTCCGTGATTACAGTTATTGTGGGACTGACAGAGCCTGTTTTCACTCTTGTGGATCACGCATTTTCCTGGCGCGATGTGATCATGCTGGCAGGGGGGCTCTTCCTTGTCTGGAAGGCGACAACAGAAATTCATCATCATGTTGAAGGGGGCAATCAGTCAGAAGCAACAGGCGGGAAAGTCGCCATTGGTTTTGGGGCGGCGATTACGCAAATCCTGCTTCTGGATGTCGTCTTTTCCGTGGATAGCATCATCACCGCTGTGGGGATGACTGACGAGATCGCCATAATGGTAATTGCGGTTGTTGTGGCTGTGACCATTATGATGGTTGCGGCAACGCCGCTTTCGGAATTTATATCCCGAAATCCCACCGTTGTGATGCTGGCGCTCGGTTTTCTGCTGATGATCGGGATGACCTTGATTGCGGAAGGCTTTGGGGCCCATGTACCAAAGGGGTACCTCTATTCAGCCATGGCTTTTTCCGCCGCGGTCGAGTTTCTCAATACCCTTGCCCGGCGGAAAAAGAAAAAGGCGTAAAGATATTTACGCCAACGGGTTGGTGAGGGATGTTTCATCCTCGCGGGCATCCTCGATCTTGACAACAGAACCGTGGATTTTGACCCGGCGTTCCGCCATGAGCTTTAGCGCCTCAGGGTAGATCCTGTGTTCCTGCACAAGTATCCTGGCAGCAAGCGTATCCGGTGTATCGTCTTGTAGAATTGGTACTGCAGCCTGGACAATGATCGGACCATCATCCATTTCGGGGCGAACAATATGAACAGTGCAGCCAGTAAAACGCGCACCTGATTCAATAGCCCGTTCATGTACATGAAGTCCCTTGAATGCCGGTAGCAGGGACGGGTGAATATTGATGATCCGGTCTCGCCAGCGATTGACGAATTCGGGCGTCAGAAGGCGCATGAAACCTGCAAGGCAAATGAGATCGATCTGCTTGCTTTCCATATAATCGGAAATGGCCTGATCAAAATCCTCGCGATTTTCAAAATCCCTATGATTGATGACTTCAGTCGGGATGTTATGGGATTTCGCAAATTCAAGCCCGGCAGCATCCGGATTATTGGAAAGCACTGTGACGATTTCCGCCGGAAAATCCTCCGCCAGACTGGCTTTCACCAGGGCTTGCATATTGGAACCGCGAGAAGAAATTAGGACGGCAACTTTCACTGGATAAAAGCTTTCTCAAGATCTTTGATAACAACCTGCTCAGCATCCCCATCTCGTGAGATAAGCTTACCCAGGACTTTGGGGGCCTCTCCCTGTTCTTCAAGAAGGGAAAGGGCCGCATCCGTGTTTTCTTCTGAAACAGCGACGATCATGCCGATCCCACAATTAAAGGTGGTTGCCAGCTCCCTGGGGGCAATATTGCCAAGATCAGCGAGCCAATTAAACAAAGGCGGCAGATCCCAAGCATTGGCATCCAGTTCAGCGACCAGATTATCTGGAAGAATACGTGGAATATTTTCAAAAAGACCACCCCCTGTAATATGGGAGAGGGCTTTAATATGACCAGCGCGAATTCCGGCAAGGCAGCTTTTTACATAAATCCGTGTGGGAGCGATCAACGCTTCACCGAGTGTCCGGCTCTCATCAAACGGGGCTGGCGCTTCAAGATCCAGCTCGAAATCACTGATAAGGCGGCGAACAAGGGAATAACCATTTGAATGAACCCCGGAAGAGGAAAGGCCGATTAAAACATCTCCTTCATCAAGCGTATCAGCCTTTAACAGCTGATCCCTTTCGACTGCACCGACGGTAAATCCTGCCATGTCATAGTCACCTTTGGCATACATCCCCGGCATTTCAGCGGTCTCGCCGCCGATAAG
>JAKSCD010000163.1 GCA_022360775.1 Sneathiellales bacterium
GACGAGCCACTTCAGCTTCTTTACAACGAAGTCACCGTGGTTCTGGGTCTGGTGCATTTTCTTTTGCCCTTTATGATCCTGAATATTTATGTGAGCCTTGAAGATATTGATCTTAACCTCGAAGACGCGGCTGTTTCTCTCGGCGCTTCCCGTTGGAAGACTTTCCTGGAAGTAACATTACCGCTTTCCCTGCCGGGGCTTGCGGCGGGGGCTTTGCTCTGTTTTGTCCTCGGCGCAGGTACATATATCACACCGGTTATTTTAGGCGGTCCTCGTGACGCCATGTTTGCCAACCTTGTGTTTGAAGCCATCATTACCCAGCTCGACTGGCCAATGGGATCTGTTCTTTCCCTTGTCTTGATTGCGGTTCTTGGATCCATCGTCCTTGTCTACAACCGCTTCCTTGGCATGAGACAACTGATGAAGGGGCTTACATAATGGGCTGGACTCTCGTTCGATTTTGGACGTTACTCGTTTATCTGTTCATGTTTTTGCCGGTGGCTGTTGTTGTCCTGCTGAGCTTTAACGCCAATCAGTTCGGCAGCTTCCCGGTTACCGGATTTTCCTTCCGCTGGTTTGTTGAGCTCGCGGGCAATGAGCCCATTATTCGGGCTTTCAAAACCTCCCTTTTACTGGGTGCTTTAACGGCGGTCATATCCACAACTCTGGGCGTACTGGCTAGCCTCGCTTTAGTTCGATATAAGGTCCCGGGCAGCAATTTTATCAGCACATTGCTTATCGCGCCGATCCTGGTCCCTGAAGTCGTTTTAGCCGTAGCACTTCTTTTGTTTCTGAACTTTTTATCAGTCCATAAGAGCTTTTTTATGCTACTCATGGGACATGTGATTTTTACGTTGCCATTCGTTGTCTTGGTGGTTCAGGCACGCTTGATCGGTATTCGACGTGATGTCGAAGAGGCCGCGATGAGCTTGGGCGCAACACCCGTTCAGACATTCTTCCAGATTACACTACCGCTCCTTGCTCCTGCGGTCTTTGCAGGTGCGCTATTCGCCTTCACGATCAGTTTCGATGACATCACCGGCACCCTGTTCTGGAAACCTGGTGGTGTTGAAACCGTTCCTACTCAGATTTTTGCCATGTTGCGTAATTCGATCTCACCGGAGATCAATGCCCTTGGCTCAGTCATGATCTTTTTCACCGTCGGTGTGCCCCTTATTGGGGCGGCCATCGCCCGGCGGCTTGCACATAAACAAAGTCGCTAGACGGCGCTGATGGCACATTTCTAACAGAGGAGAAACTCAATGGATGATTCAAAACGGTATGAGCGCTTGCTCGAAAGATACAAAAACGGCGACCTGGACCGCCGTAAATTTCTCGGCCTGATTGGTGCTGCCGGCCTTGCATATGGGTTGCACACACCCTTTGCCAAATCTGCACTTGCAGCCACAAAAGAAGTTCGTTTCGATGGCTGGGGCGGCGTTGTTTCCGAGGCATTTCGCAAACATGCGTTTGATCCATACACGAAAAAAACCAACATCAAGGTTGTGGACGGCACTTTCGGCAGCGGTGATGAATATCTGTCACGCGTGAAAGCCAGCCAAAATGGTGAATATAACATCGCTCACCTTTCCGGTGTGTTTGACTATGCACGCTATCACGGTCTCGGCCTCACATCCGAACTGAACGAAGCCAACATCCCAAACCTGAAATACGTCATCCCAAAACTGGCAGACGTGTTCCGCGGCATTACTAACGGTAAATTGTCTTGTGTGCCCTATGACTACGGGACAACAGGCCTTGCCTATAACCGCAAATATATCACCGACGATGAAATGAAGGAAAAAGGCGCTAACATCCTTCTTGAAAAACGCCTGAAAGGCAAAGTTGGCGGTTGGGGTGACTGGCGCACCCGTATCTGGTACGCATCCTTGCAAACCGGACAGGATCCAAATGGTGCGAAGGACATGGATGCCATCTGGGAGGCACTGCGCACTCACCGTGATCTTCTTCTGAAATATTGGGGCTCTGGCGCAGAATTGATGAGCCTGCTGGCAGAAGAGGAAATTTACGTCACAGAAGCATGGTCCGGTCGCGTATTTGCCCTGCAGGAGCAAGGTCACGATATCGGATATATGGATCCACCAAATGGCTTTGGCTGGCAGGAGTGCCTGTTCGTCATCAAAGGCTCCCCTATGGAGGCTTGTGAGGAATTGCTGAACTTCATGTTGGCACCCGCAACTTCCATTGCTGTCGCGGAAGGTCAGAATTACCCACCTGCCCTGGATCCAACGAAAGTCGATCTTGGTAAGAAAATCCCGACGCTGCCGGCGTTTGACCCGAACGGTACTTTGGAAGGGCTTACCTTTGCCAACCCGGAATATTGGAACTCAAACGAGCAGGAATGGTCCAAGAAATTTGGCCGTATCCAAAAGGGTTACTAACTCCTCCTGCCCTCGCCGCACTGCGGCGGGGGTTTCCGACCCACGCTGAAAGGGATCTTTCGTGAGCGCTGTTAAACTACAAAATATTGAAAAAAAATTCGGTGATTTTACCGCTGTTCACCCAATGTCGTTAGAAATGCCTGAAGGTAGTTTCGTAACTTTTCTGGGCCCATCCGGGTGTGGCAAGACAACAACCCTTAGAATGATTGCCGGGCTTCTGGATCCCACTAGCGGTGATATTTTTGTAGGGGATCGGCAAATCAATGATGTTCCGATCCATAAACGTAATCTCGGGATTGTCTTTCAAAACTACGCGCTGTTCCCCCATAAGACTGTTGCAGACAATGTCGCTTTTGGGCTGAAACACAGGAATGTGGAAAAAGCAGAACGGGAGCGACGCATTCGTGAAGCGCTGGAACTTGTTCAACTTCCACATCTCGCAAAGAGTTACCCCACCCAACTTTCTGGTGGGCAGCAACAACGTATTGCGCTTGCGCGTGCTATTGTTATTGAACCGGACGTTCTTCTGCTCGATGAACCGCTCTCTGCGCTTGACGCCAATCTGCGCGAGGATATGCGGGTGGAATTGAAGCGCATTCAGGAACAAATCGGCATTACCACTGTTTTCGTAACGCACGACCAGTCTGAAGCACTGGCGATGTCAGATATACTCGTTGTTATGTCCGACGGCAGAGTGGAACAGGTTGGTGATCCAAAAGAAATCTACTCCAACCCAACAAGCCGCTTTGTAGCTGACTTCCTGGGCACCTCCAATATCTTAAAAGCCAACCAAGTTGTGAAAGACAGTAAACGCGGTCTGGAAGCTGACGCTGCGGGCTTTGTCCCAATGCAGGATACTCAACTTTCCAAACTTGAAGGTTGCAACACTGCCTATTTGGTAATTCGGGCTGAGAAAATGGAACTTCTCGCCAAAGATGCCCCATCCGATGAACGGCTATCTCTAAACGGGACGGTAGAGGCCGTCGACTATCAAGGTCAACTCGTTCGTTATTTCGTTGATGTAGCCGGAACAAAATTCCAGGTCCTTAATATGCTCACTGGTAATACCGCTTTTAACGAAGGTGATGAGGTTTCTGTTCGCTTCCACGCAAGTGATTGTGTTGCCGTTGGAGAAAATAACTGATGGTCAGTCATCTGTTTTACCAAACAGGCACAAAACGTCCTACGCTGGCTGAAGCACGAGGTATCTATATGTGGGATGTGGATGGCCGTCGTTATCTGGACGGCTCTTCCGGCGCGATGGTTTGCAACATAGGGCATTCCAACCCCAATGTTCTGGAAGCCATGCGAAGGCAAATGGATAAATCCACGTTTGGCTACAGACTTCATTTCGAAACAGAACCCTCTGAACAGCTGGCTGCCAAGGTTGCCGGGCATGCCCCCAAAGGACTTGAAAAAGTATTCTTCGTCTCAGGCGGCTCCGAAGCCGTCGAGAGTGCGATCAAGATTGCGAGGCAATATGCTGTTGTCACCGGACAGGAAAAGCGCTGGAAAGTGATCTCCCGTCTTCCCGGTTATCACGGGTGTACGCTTGGTGCATTGGCACTGACGGGGTATACGCCACTGACAAATCCTTTTGCCCCCCTGTATCAGGATATGCCCAAAATCCCTGCCCCAACGGCCTATCTTGACGGGCTGGAAGCGGATGATCCGGCAACAGGCCTTCACTATGCAAATATGCTGCAAACCAAAATTCTGGAAGAAGGACCTGAAAGCGTCCTGGCCTTCATCGTGGAACCTGTTGGCGGCGCCTCTACTGGTGCCCTCGTGCCACCGAATGGTTATATGGAGCGCATTCGGGAAATCTGCGACCAATACGATATCCTGCTCATTTATGATGAAGTGATGACGGGGGGAGGCCGAACAGGTAAATTCTTTGCCGTCGACCACTGGGAAGCCCGCCCGGATATCATTACTTTCTCAAAAGGCTTTGCTGCAGGATATTCTCCGCTTGGGGCCATGATTGTGGATGAGCCCATTGTTGATGCCGTTATCAAAAGCGGCGGTTTTCTTCATGGTTTCACCTATGCCGGCAATCCGCTTGCCTGTTCAGCGGGTGTCGCCGTGCTTGAGGAAATCGAAACACAGAATATGGTCTCAAATGCCGCGGCAATGGGAGATTTGTTAAAATCGGACCTCACCAAATTGATGGAGCGCTATCCGTTTATCGGGGATGTTCGCGGCCGGGGGCTATTACTAGCCTTTGAACTGGTAGGTGACCGCGAAACCATGGCGCCACTTCCCAAAGAACTCAATGCCTATCTAAGGCTGGTGGATATTGCCTATACAAACGGTTTGATCATTTATTCAAGGCGTACACGCAATGGGCTTGAGGGAGATCACTTTCTGGTCTGCCCGCCCATGATCATCAACCAAGAGCAAATCGGTCAGATCATGGACATGCTTTCCACGTCACTTGATCAATTTGCGGCTGAATTCAATTTGCCGATCGACCATACCAAATAACGAGACTTCCATGAGCAAAATCATTATTACCTGCGCTGTGACAGGTTCCATTCATACGCCTTCAATGTCAGATAATCTGCCCATTACAGGTGAAGAGATTGCCCGTCATTCCATTGATGCAGCAGAAGCTGGGGCTGCCATTATCCACCTGCATGCGCGCGATCCGGAAAGCGGCCGTCCCTCCTCTTCATCTGAAGATTTCATGGCTTTCCTGCCGGAGATCAACAGACAATCCGACGCTGTGATAAACATTTCAACTGGTGGGAGTGCTTTGATGCCTTTGGAAGAGCGCCTGGCTGCGCCCTTCATTGTGGAGCCTGAAATGTGCTCTCTTAATATGGGCACAATGAATTTTGCGCTCTATCCGTTGGCTGAACGGATCACTGATTGGAAACATAATTGGGAAAAGCCGTTTTTGGATAATTCTGATGATCTGGTTTTTAAAAATACGCCACGGGATATTGCCTATGTTCTTGACCAAATGGGAAGACAACGTGGTGCCCGTTTCGAATTTGAATGCTATGACGTAGGCCACCTCTATATGCTGCGTCACTTTGTGGACCGGGGACTGGTTCAAAAACCCCTATTTATCCAATATGTCTTTGGCGTATTAGGCGGTATTGGGGCTGATCCAGAAAACCTGATCCATATGAAACGCATCTCAGACAAATTGTTTGGGGATGATTACGAGTTCTCTGTCCTCGCAGCAGGCCGTCACCAAATCCCGCTTGCGACGATGGCAGCCACAATGGGCGGCCATGTGCGTGTTGGATTGGAAGATAATCTCTATATCGACAAAGGAAAACTGGCCCGGTCCAACGCTGAACAAGTCGCCAAAATCAGGAAAATTGTTGAAGAGCTGGGTCGCGAAGTCGCCTCTCCCGCAGAAGCCCGCGGTATGTTGTCTCTAAAGGGCGCTGAAAACACGAGGTTCTAATGACTGACATACAGATCCGAAGGGCGGAAAAAGCAGATATCCAATCTGTAAACAATGCCCTTCGGCAACTTTCCAACCATATGAATGATCCGCATCCTATAACGGATCAAATCTTGTCTGAAGCCGTGTTTGGTGGTCACGGGGCAGCGCATATTCTGATTGCCGAAAAAGAAGATCGGATAGTGGGCCTCACCATGTTCTCCCCTTATGTCTCTACGACCTTGGGCGGTGTCGGTATCTATATCTCGGACCTTTGGGTGGATGCTTCGATGCGAGGGAGAGGCCTTGGACCAAAGCTGATGTATGAAGCTACGAAACAATTCTCTGTTCCTGTCAGGCGCATAAAACTTGACGTTTATCAAGACAATCCAAACGCCA
The DNA here is from genome assembly GCA_022360775.1 of Sneathiellales bacterium. Classification (GTDB taxonomy): domain Bacteria; phylum Pseudomonadota; class Alphaproteobacteria; order Sneathiellales; family Sneathiellaceae; genus Sneathiella. The sequence goes on from JAKSCD010000163.1 coordinate 6,205, forward strand.
GGGAAACCTATCTACGCCTCGGTTTCAAGCCCGGGGAACGCGCTGAAAGCCTGTCACTTGCTGAAAGTGATTTTGATAACATCCGAGGGAAATCATGAAAGCGGTATTTGACGAACGACAGTGGAAACATGATCCGCAAAATTTTATGGCAAACGGCCAGTCGCTACGCAACCCGGAACAACCTGAGCGCATCCGCATCCTAAAAGAAGGCTCCCTTCGGGCCGGTGCTGAGTTCCTGGAACCGGAGGATCATGGAAGTGCCCCCATCGCGGCAGTTCATACACCGGAATATCTGGCATTTCTGGAGAATATCTACACACGGTGGAAGCGGATTGAAGGATCTTCTGATGAAGTCATCCCAAATATTCACCCTGATAACCGCGGAGCAAATTATCCGAAATCTGCGGTTGGCCAGGCTGGATACCACCAGGCTGACACCGCATGTCCTATTGCCGAAGGTACCTGGGAAGCGGCATACTGGTCTGCACAATCCGCCCTGACAGGGGCTGACCTTGTCATAGGCGGCGAAAAATCTGTCTATTCCCTGTCTCGACCTCCGGGACATCATGCGTTTGCTGATATGGCAGGTGGCTTCTGTTTTCTTAACAATTCAGCCATTGCAGCGGATTACTTTCGAGCCAAGGGCCTGAAACCAGTCGTGCTGGATGTGGATGTGCATCATGGAAATGGCACACAGGGCATTTTTTACAAACGAAATGACGTCCTCACAATTTCCCTGCATGCAGACCCGGATCGCTTTTACCCTTTTTTCTGGGGAGGGGCACAAGAGCGTGGTGAAGGATTGGGCGAAGGGTATAATCTCAACTTGCCTTTGCCTCGCGGAACCGGTGATGACGATTATCTCGTAACACTGCAAACAGCATTAGGCCGCATCAAATCGTTTGGAGCGAATGTTCTGGTCGTGGCGCTCGGCCTGGATTCTCATGAAAACGACCCATTGCAGGGCTTATCCATCACAACACCCGGCTTTGCCAGATTGGGAGATGCGATTTCCAAGCTGGATCTGCCAACCCTCCTGGTTCAGGAAGGCGGTTATCTGTCTGAGGACCTCGGTTACAACATCGAAAACTTCCTGAAAGGTTTCGAGGGCGGATGAGTATCCTTGCAGATGTTATTGTTATCGGAGGCGGCATGGCGGGCATCAGCGCTGCTGCCGAGATCGCGGCAGATGCCAGGGTGGTCGTACTGGAAGCTGAACAATCCATCGGTTATCACGCCTCCGGACGTACCGCCGCCATTTTCATCCGCAACTACGGGAACGAAACTCTTCGGGCTTTGAACTCAATAGCCGAAGGATTTTTCCTGAGCCCCGAAGGTGTCTCCGATACATCTCTCCTCACCCCCCGTGGGCAACTTATGTTCGCTCATGAAAGGGATCTTGATGCCCTCGACACCTATCTGCAAGGCGCAGAAGGAATGGAGATCCTTACCCCCCGGGAAGCAGGTAAACTGGTCCCAATCCTGAAGACGGATCTAATCGTCAAAGGCGCCTATGAAAAAACGGCGCAGGATATTGACGTAGATCGCATGCTTCAGGGATATCAGCGGCTACTAAAGTTACGGCAAGGAACCGTTGTAACGGGAGCTGCTGTTACGGATATCAGATACCAGGGCAAAGCCTGGCATATTGAAGCGGGCGGAGAGCACTATCAGGCTCAAATCATTATAAACGCCGCGGGCGCCTGGATGGACGAGATCGCGAGGAAGGCCAAAGTCACACCTGTGGGTGCAAAACCGCTACGCCGGTCAGCAGCCATTCTGCCAAAGCCTGATATCGACGGCTTCGATAAATGGCCCCTCTTTGTAAGTGCCTCCGAAAGCTTCTATGCCAAACCGGAAGCCGGGACGTTGATGGTCTCACCTGCCGATGAAGATCCCGTGGAACCCCATGACGCCTGGGCCGATGATATGGTCCTTGCTGAAGGGTTACATCGTTTTGAAGAAGCTACGACCATGGCAGTAACACGATTGGAGCATAGCTGGGCCGGCCTTCGCACATTTACTCATGATAAAACGCCTGTTGTTGGTTTTGCTCCCGATGCCGACGGTTTCTTCTGGCTCGCCGGTCAGGGAGGCTATGGTATCCAAACGGCCCCTGCTCTCTCGAAATTGACCGCTGACCTGATTTTCAATCGTCAATCCGATGTAAATGAGACCGTCAAACGCGCCCTGAGCGCCGAAAGATTTATTGGTCCGTAAAGTTGCCCCGCCCCATTAAAAGGCCATCGAAATAGGGGATCCAGTTTTGGGTTGTCATTGAAGCTTGAAGGCTACGACCTGAAACTCACCTAAGCTTTTAGAAAACCCTTTTTAATGTGGGCTTCTTGGGCAAGCATCAATTCTCGCGCCTCTTTCATATGTTCGCGCAGAATTATTTCTGCATCTTCTGGTGATTTTCGCTCAAAGGCAGATAACAGTTGCTCCTGATAGGA
>JAKSCD010000440.1 GCA_022360775.1 Sneathiellales bacterium
CCCCATCCTGGCCGGTAACATTGTCATTTCCGGTACCACCATAAAGCAAGTCATCACCAGAATTACCCTGCAGCGTATCCGCGCCTGATCCGCCATAGACAGTGTCATCATCGGCACCGCCGAATGCACGATCATTGTCTTCACCGCCGTAAAGAACATCGTCTCCTGCGCCGCCTTCAACCTGGTCGTCACCGGAATTACCATACAGAATATCATCTCCGGCACCGCCAGAAGTCAGGTCATTGCCTTCGCCGCCATAGAGGACGTCTTCACCATCGTCGCCCCACATGAGGTCATTGCCGCTGTCACCATACATGGCGTCGTCATCGTCACCGCCGCGCATGGTATCTGCGCCAGTGCCACCATAGAGAAGATCGTCACCTTCTCCACCGGACATATTGTCATTACCGGAATCACCATACAGGATATCATCGTCATCCATTCCCTGCAGGTCGTCATGGCCTGAGCCACCATAAAGGATATCATCTCCGTCACCACCGCGCAGCGTATCCTCGCCTGAGTCGCCGTAGAGAATGTCTTCTCCGGTTCCCCCTGCAACCATGTCATTGCCGGAACCGCCGTAAAGAATATCATCGCCATACTGACCGCGCATTTCATCGTTGCCAGAACCGCCATACAGGATGTCTTCACCATCACCACCCTGCATGTAATCATCGCCTTCATCACCATACATGATGTCATCGCCGGTACCGCCACCCATGGTGTCGTTACCTGCCCCGCCGTAAAGGAGGTCATCATCTTCCTGACCATGAATGCGATCGTCACCACCGTCACCATAGATTGTATCGTCGCCGGTATCCCCCATCAGGAAGTCGTCACCGCCATTACCACGGATCTTGTCATCTCCTGAACCACCAGCAACGGTATCCTCACCGTGACCTGCAAGAATGGCGTCATCTCCACCCTGACCGAAGATAATATCATCGCCCCAGCCACCATAAATGAGGTCAGCTCCGCCGTAATTCCATTCTACCGCATTCCGATAAGCGTATTTAAACTGGCCTGCGCTTGTAAAACCGGCCTCATTCAGAATTGTGTAATAGAGATCATTAATATCAGCTGGACTGAACTCCGATCCTGGACGACCATACATATCGAGGCCTGCGTTATCGCCATAGATAATGTCGTGGCCATCACCGGCAACGATAATATCCCGCATATAGGTTTGCCGGTCATCTTCACTGTCTTCATTACCGGTTCCACCATACATATAGTCATCTGAAATCAGGGCGGTCCGGAACAGTTCTTTACCATCATTCCCATAGGAGTAATCATTCCCCCAGCCACCTGAGACGATTTCATCGCCGATCAGCAGATCTCCGGCGGAATGATCTGTAAAGCCATCTTCATTGCCTATTTCATCGCCGGCCTCATCGTCAGCTGAGGGACTTCCTTTTCCAATAAAGGCTCTTAAGGCTTGCAGATCTGCATCTTCCCCGCTGCCGAGGTCGTTATTTCCATCACCATCTGGACTATCATTACCGGGATCACCCTCTTCATTACCGCGCCGACCAAACAGAATATCTGTGCCGGTTCCACCCACCAGCATATCCTGCCCCTGATCATCAATCAGGACGTCGCCACCACTGTCACCGGAGAGTTGATCATTACCGGCTCCACCATCAAGATAATCATTGTGTGAACCACCACTCAGATCATCATTGCCTGCGCCGCCAATAAGGAAATCCTGTGCACGCCCCCCTTCAACAACACCGGTTTCTTCATTGGTAAAATCTTCATCATTTTCACCAACCACAATGACATTCTGGCCATCATTATCGATTTCTTCTTCTGGCGTTCCCTCAGGCCCCACTCCCTGGCCCGGGTTCATGTCGTCGTTATAGGGATCCTGCGGATTTGGATCATACACATCGTTATTGTCACCAACAGAAGGTGTCTGACCTGTTGTCCAGTCTGCAGCGCTATCCGTATCCGCATTATCGACACGCGCAAAAATGTTGTTAGGCTCGATCGGCAGGAAGAATTTCTCCCCGAGCGGACTGCATTCAACCAATTGCTCGAGAGAAATCGGTGCATAGGCATCAAAAATTCCGGGTGCAACAACTTCCTGTGTTGCGATTTGACCATTGAAAGTGCCGTTATCACCAAAAATATCCAGATTTACATTGGCTCCCTCAATCTGAGGGTCCACCAACCATCCAGCATTTAGAGAGGCCGGCTCAAACTGGGCTCCATTGGCGAGGAATGTATCAAGTTCGGTCACATCCCCATTAAGAGACCAGCTTAAGAGGACACCTAACGGATCAGTTGTATCTTCTCCCATCGGCCAATCTTCAACACCGTCAAGAGCTCCTCCACCAACAGCTGTACCGTCAGCATCAAAAATCACATAGACTGTTTCAACGGAAGAGCTTTCCTCGCCTTCCTGAACAGCCTGCATGACAACAAGTTTTCCGCCTGCGGGAATATCAACGGTTGGCATGTCAAAGCTGACAGGTTCTCCATCCGGACCAATTATGGAAAGTGTCGTAACACCTTCACCAACAGTTGTCGGTCCATTTCCGCCCGTAGACTGAACAGTGTTTGTTGTATTACGAAGCTCAATGAAATCGACGCTGGAAGATCCCGCAAAATCCATAAAGTCATTAACATCAGGATTGTCCAGTTCAACCAATGCTGAGGTCAACTGATAGTTTACTGTATCTCCGGAACCACCGTCTTTCATCAGACGAACAGGCTGGTCGCTATTTTCACTGTCATTCTCGCGAGGAGCAAAACTGAAAGCCCCCAATCCGATTTCATTCAGGTCAAGTTCAGGGGCCCCGGGGATTGCGACAACAAATTCTTCAAAGACACCATCACCACCAAAACCAAGTTCCGTGGGATCCAGAAGGCCGGAGATATCAATCCCTTCACCAATACCATCATCAGAATAGGCACCAAATCCGGCTCCGCCACCGCCAGCAGCTCCCGCTGCGGGCCCGGCTGCCGGGGCGACAAGATCAGGATTAAACTCTTCAACCAGACCGGTCACATCTGCTGCTGAAATAACAGATCCGTCTGAAAGGGTGAGTTGAGGGGGAAGATCGGATTGAGCCTGGCTGAAAAAGCCCTCTAATATAACAGACGTGCCGTCGGCAATAGAAGTTACAACAAGATTGCTACCATCTTGCGTAAAAGTAACAAGATCTGCATTCGCAACTTCAAGGACAATATTCTGTCCTGCTTCGACTTCCACAACAGTTCCAGAAGTTGTTCCTGTTACCACACCATTTTCAGTTTTAGCCATTTTAAGCTTCCTTACCCCTTAACCCGCCACTGCGGGCTAACGTCAAAATCTACAATTCAATAGACAAATTACGAGTTGAGAAGGAGGCTAGGTGCGATGACAAGAACTGTCATACCCAATATCGGGGGCATATCAGACTTTTTATCTAAAATCTGACACAATAAATTTCTAATCCATCCCCCCTTTTAGGTATAAAACGGGGTCTTGGTAAACAGAAAAATAACAAATAACCCTAATAAATCATTAACTTAAGAAAAAATTTACCATAATATTGAGCTGTGGATCTCACCCTTCGAAAATATCACTTTAGTACTAAAATTTGACATTTGAATGAAAAGGGCAACGGCAAGATTTCCGGGCTCAGGCATTTACGCTCTACAATAAAAAAGCCCGGTAAAAACCGGGCTTTTTTTTGTTCTCAAAAGAGAAGCTAACTTTCGTCACTTACAATAATACCATTCTGTGCAAGAAGCTCTTCCTGGGTGAGTGACCCGTCGCCAGTCAGATCCGTTCCTTGTAAAGTGATTGAGAAACCACCGACATTATCAATAGTGATAATCGTATCTCCCCCTGACTCTGTTAGTATCACATCATCCGCGCGATCCGCGTTCGCAATACCAAGTTCATCGAATAATGCATCTAGATTAATGGAGTCTTCTGCTTCATCATAATCCTGCACCCGATCATCTCCATCACCGATATCATAATAGTGAATAACATCTTCACCACCACCAAGGTTCAGGAGATCATTGCCGCCGCCGCCCGCCAGCGTATCGTCACCATCAAATCCTCCGATTGTATCGCCGCCTTCACCACCGATAAGAATCTCATCTATATCATTGGCGTTGTCACCCAATACCGTTGAACCCGTCTGATAGGTGATATCAACATTAGCAGAGGCGATATCATCACCATCAGTGACGTCATAGTCGAAATCATTATCTGCAAGACTTGGATGCTCGGCATAAGCACCAACGAGTGTGGCATCACCATCCACGCCTGTAATGCTCAGATCATTGCCATTTGTGGTGTCATCGTTCGACAGCAATGCATATTGTGGAATAAAGATGTTACCACCTGCATTCGTGATCACGATATCATCAACCGCACTCAGGATACCATCAGTTGTACCATTGATATTAATGGTCACTGTTGCAGTTTCCGGGCCTTCAATTTCAGCATTGTAGTCGAATTCGAGAACACCGACATCGCCAACACCCAATATGTCATATCCGGAACCACCTTCAGGGATATCCAGCGTAAACATGGCATTGTCTGGATCCGTTGCATCAATGGACAAGGTTCCATAATTATCAAGCCCATCGACCAGAGCAATAGACCAGACAGATCCAGTTAGTCCCCAATCAGACGCCGCAAAAACAATCGGCGCGCCTGCTGCTGGTGTATACGTCACCGCTCCCGGGTTTGTGAAAGTTGTACCACCGGCATTTGGAATAAAGTCCTGCTCAGGTGTTACACCGGCTTCCGCCGTCAGGCGCCCTGAAACATCAGTATCTTCATCTGTTGAGAAAGTATCATCGATCAGGACCGGGATCTCCAAACCATCGACAACGACTTCAACATGCTCAATGCCATCACCCTGAATGGATTTTCCGTTGATAACCAGAGTTGCTGTTTCGTCATTCTCAATACGGTTGGCAAATTCAGCAATCGCTTCTTCATGGGCTGCAAATTCAGCGCCTGTCAGAACCAGGCGAAGGGTATCAATGTCGCCGTTGCCGGAATACTGGTCAAAATCGCCATTGCTATTTTGCGCAGCGTCCCAGATCAAAAGGTCATTCCCGGCACCACCTTGAACAATATCGCTACCATCATCGCCGCGGAGCGTATCATCATCATCTCCGCCAGACATCCAGTCATTACCAGCACCGCCGTTCAGATAGTCGTCCCCACCTTCACCAAAGAGAGTATCGGTGCCGGTCTGGCCTGTGATGTTATCATTATCATCACCGCCATACAGAAGATCATCGCCCGCATTCCCCTGAACGGTATCGGCGCCGATGCCACCGTAAACGGTATCGTCTTCCGTACCGCCAAAGGCACGATCATCGCCATCACCGCCATATAGAAGGTCATCATCGGCACCACCTTCGACCTGGTCATTACCCTCCTGGCCGTAAAGTGTATCAGCGCCGGACCCACCGGACGTCAGATCATTTCCGTCGCCGCCATAGAGAACATCGTCTCCATTTTCACCCCACATATAGTCATTATCATCCTGGCCATAAAGGGTGTCATTGTCTTCACCGCCGCGCATTGTGTCAGCGCCTGTACCGCCATAAAGGATATCGTCGCCGGCATCACCAAGCAGGAGATCGTTTCCTCCCTCACCATATAAAAGGTCGTTATCCCCGTCGCCGCGCACGCTGTCATCACCACCTTCGCCATATAACGTGTCTGCTCCGGAACCACCGGTTTCGGTGTCATTCCCAGCACCACCATAAAGCAGGTCATCACCCGCATTACCTTGAAGTTCGTCATTGCCAGCGCCGCCATAAAGAATATCAGCACCATCTCCACCAAGAGCCAGATCATTTCCAGCGCCGCCGTAAAGAAGATCATCATCTTCCTGGCCATAGATTAGATCACTACCACCATCGCCGTAGATAGTGTCATTGCCGGTATCACCCATCAGGAAGTCATAACCGCCGTTACCATGGATCTTGTCATTACCGGAACCGCCGGCAACAGTATCGTCGCCATGGCCTGCAAGGATGCCATCATCACCGCCCTGACCGAAGACCAGATCATTGCCCCAGCCGCCATAAATCAGATCCGCACCGCCATAATTCCATTCTACAGCATAACGATAGGCATTTATGAACGTCCCTGCATTATAGTAACCAGCCTGGTTCAGGATCGTATCATAAAGGTCGAAGATATCATCCGGGCCAAATTCTGCGGCAGAAACACCGTTCAGATCCAGACCTGCATTATCTCCGTAGATAATATCATGGCCGTCGCCAGCAACGATAATATCCCGCATATAGGTCTGATAGTCATTTCCGTAACCGCCATCAAAGAAATCATCGAAAACCACGGATGCCTGTAACGGGACATTTCTATCATAGAAGTCGTTACCCCAACCGCCAGAGATAACCTCGTCACCAATCAGCAGGTCGCCTCCGAAATAGTCGGTCGACCCGGCTTCATTACCAATTTCATCCCCGGCTTCTGGATCCAGGCTCTCCCCGTTACCAATAAAGGCCCTAAAAGAGCTCAACAAGGTCGTATCAACATCTTCGCCGCTTGTCAGCGCATTGTTACCACTGCCGCTAAGAGTATCCTCGCCAACATCCTCGCCACGGCGTCCAAAAAGAATATCCGTACCGGTTCCACCGATCAGCATATCCTTGCCCTGATCATCGACCAGCACATCACCGCCACTGCTGCCTGAAAGCATGTCATTACCAGCGCCGCCGTCCAGGAAGTCATTATGATCTTCACCGTCCATAACATCGTTGCCAGCACCGCCGATCAGGAAATCTTGCGCTCGGCCACCTTCAATCTCACCCGTTTCTTCATTGGTAAAATCTTCATCATTAACGCCAACGACAATTACGTTCTGTCCATCATCGTCGCTTTCTTCGCCTGGCGCAGCGTCCGGCCCTGTATCCTGACCCGGATTCATATTGTCATTAAAAGGATCCTGAGGATTTGGATCGTAGATGGAGTTGTTATAGCCAACTGTTGGTACATCCCCGGTTGTCCAGTCACCGGCAGTATCTGTATCCGCATTATCAACACGCGCGAAGATATGGTTCGGGTCGATTGGCAGGAAGAAGCTTTCTCCCAACGGGCTGCATTCTACGAGCTGCGCGGCTGAAATCGGTGCATAGGCATCGAAAATACCAGGGGCCACAACCTCTTGCGTTGCAATTTGCCCGTTGAAAGTTCCGTTATCGCCAAAAATGTCCAGTCCAACCGGGCCTTCCGGATCGGCAAGCCAGCCTGCATTAAGGGCTTCAGGAGAGAATTGCGCACCATTTGCCAGGAACGTATCGAGTTCAGTAACGCTTCCCCCGAGCGAGAAGCTTAAAAGAACACCAAGTGCATCTGAAGTATCTTCTCCCATTGGCCAATCACCGACACCGGGAATATTGCCACCGTCGACTGGCGTACCTTCTGAGTCAAAGATCACATAAACGGTTTGCACAGAACCTTCCTGGCTGGCCTGCATGATTACAAGACGTCCGCCAGCCGGAATTTCCACCTCCGGAAGATCAAAGGTTACAGCAGAACCTTCTGGACCTATAACAGATACGGTCGTTGAACCATCTCCATCACTTGTTGTCTGAGTCTCTTCTGTCGGGTTGCGAAGTTCAATAAAATCGACTTCAGCTGATCCGGCGAAATCCATGAAGTCATCAATTTCCGGATTACCAAATTCAGAAAGAGTGTAGGTCAGTCCGTAATTCGTATTGTCGGAATAGCCTGGACCAAAGGGCAGTTTAGCGAACTGAACAGTGCTATCACCATACATTCCATCATCGCCATTGTCGTCATAACGTTCAGCGAAACG
>JAKSCD010000139.1 GCA_022360775.1 Sneathiellales bacterium
CTGCCAATCAAATCCGAGATCTTATTGGGACAAACTCTGATCAAGCCCAGCAGAGCTGGGCTGCCGCTCGCCACCTTGCAAGGTTAAAAATATAAAAGTCCGGCGATTAGCAAGTTAAAGGTGGGGCAATAAAAAGGTAGAGGAAATTAGAGAAGAGAGAGGGAGAATGACGGAGGTTATATTTAAGGGCAAACTCAGCCGTGTAGCCGCCGAGGTTATGACGGAGAACCCCGTGATGTATTCCGTAGAGAACCTTTTTCAGGTTGCCCCAGAACCCTTCAATGGTATTGGAATGAATACCATTCCCTCTGGAGAACTCATTCTTGGAGTGATTCACCGTCTGGTGGTAATACCCAGAACAAGAGAGACCTCCGTAAGCGACAGCGCTGTCAGTCATAACAGAGGAGAACTTCTCAACAAATTTCTTGATGTTTCCCTTCAATACCTTTTCTGTACAGTCCGGAATAGGAAGAAGAACTATCTTACCTGCTCGCTGAACGAGACCTTGAAGAATAGTAGTATTCCGTCCTCTGCCTATCCAAGCTTCGTCACTTTCCACTACTCCTCGCAATGAGTCTGGAGTGATGTGTTTCAGCGTTGCTGCGTACTGTCGTAAACAGTGAAGTATATTCCAAGCTCTTTTCTGAGAAAATCCAAGTTTCTTCCCGAGTTCTCCGGAAGTAATACTCTTTGTCTGAGAGAGTTCATAGAGCGTAAGAAGAAGCTCCCGGGGAGGGATGCGTTTCCGGTACAGATAGGTCCCTGACGTATCACTGAACACATGTCTACACCCCAAACACCGGTACTTCTGGTACCCCATCTTGGTACGACTGTGTTTCTCGTACTCTTTGTACAACCCACACTTCGGACAGTGCACTCCTTTCTCCCAACGTATCCGCTGGAATACTTCCAATGCTTTTTTCTCTGTTTTGACCAGTTCCATTACTTCGAGTAGCTTCATTTCTAGGGGAGTTAGTAGGTAAAGTCTTTCAACTTCACTCTACCTCCCCACCTTTAACAGTCTAATCGCCCAATTATGCTTTTTCAGAGAGATTAATATGACTAGTATCGCCTTTTTCTTTGGGAGAGGTATATAAAAAAAGAAGGAACAACAGGGCTCCTTCTCTTGTTCTTTCAAATCACTCTCCTTACTGAGCGACCTTCTCTGCCAG
>JAKSCD010000449.1 GCA_022360775.1 Sneathiellales bacterium
ATCTTCGCCGATGCTGATGAAAAGGCGGTTACCCGCGGTGTCCGTCACTGCTTCAACAACAGCGGCCAGTCCTGTAATGCGCCGACCCGTATGCTGGTGGAGCGGTCTATTTATGATGATGCAGTTAAAACTGCTGCTGAAGTCGCAGCAGGTGTTTCTGTTGGTCCATCTGCTGATGAAGGTCGTCATATCGGACCTGTTGTCTCTGAAACCCAGTTCAATAAAATTCAGGGGCTGATTGAAAAAGGTATCGAAGAAGGCGGAAAGCTGGTAGCCGGCGGTCCTGGTCGTCCTGAGGGAATGGACAAAGGCTACTTTGTTCGCCCGACAGTTTTTGCCGATGTGAACAATGAGATGACAATCGCGCAGGAAGAGATTTTCGGCCCGGTTTTGTCCATGATCCCATTCGATAGTGAAGAGGAAGCAGTACGAATTGCCAATGATACTGTTTATGGCCTGACAAATTATGTCCAGACAACGGATACAGCCAAGGCGCGTCGTATGGCACGTCGCTTGCGTTCAGGTATGGTCGAGATGAACGGTCAGATGCGCGGTGCAGGAGCACCTTTTGGCGGATATAAACAATCCGGTAATGGTCGTGAAGGCGGTGTCTGGGGTCTCGAAGACTTCCTGGAAGTAAAATCTGTCAGTGGCTGGGGCGAAGAATAAGCTTCACGTCTCAATGGATCTGGAAAAGGCGCTGAGAAATCAGCGCCTTTTTTTGTTTATCGCACTTCAACTGTAATATTTGACATCAACAGCGCATCTTTATCTGAGATCAGGTTGTTCTTTTGTGAATGCTGGATCAAAAGTCTGATAAATTCAGTAAGATTTGTCTTGATTGCCCCTTCATTTGCAAGTCGAAGTCTTTCAACACCGTAGAATGCATCACTCATGGTCGCTGTAAAAGGGCGAGTGATTTTCTCATCGAACACAATTGAATTTTGTATTGTGTCGGTAAGGGTGTATTGCACTTCCGCAGTTACCGTAAAATCAGCGCCAAAAATGGGTTGATCCAGTTGGATCATCTTTACGCTAAGTGAGTAGCGCCCTTCCTCTTTTGCCAAAAGATTGTGATTGAGCAGTGCAAATTTTAAAGCGTCTTCAAATTCTTTGTTTCCAACCTGACTTGTCCACATCGGATTTGTCTCTTTACCGCCAGAGACGTCTTCAATCCTGACTTGTTTTGCAAATGGAGAACTACCTTGTACAGAAACGTTTTGTTCTTTTTCTGGCACCATATTACCAACCCGTGCAGGGGCTGCGCATGCGGTTACAAGGAGACCCAGGGCAAGTATCAGGCAAATTTTTTGAAAATTCTTTGTCATTCGCGTGTCCTCCTCCAAGGATTTTTGCTTGGAGTTTTCTGTTCAACTTATGCGGAAAGGTGAATGCATTTATATTTCCCTAAACGAGAAAATTCAACATACTAATCATGAGTGTTGCCTCTACGCGCCAGTCCGTTCGATCCATATAGCCAGGAAAGCTTTTCAAACCATTGTTCCGCAGTCAGGTTGCTCATCACATGATCGCGAACCGCCGCTTTTGCTCCGCCCGGATGATAGATATATTCACCGATCAGTCGGGAGCTTAACTGGACGCGAGCTGTACGGACTTTACGCATTTCCTGATAGTTCTGAAGCGCTTTTTCAGCATCATCGACACCCTGTTCAAAACAATAGGAAAGAGCAACAGCATCCTCCAAAGCCATACATGCGCCTTGTGCAAAATATTGCAGCATTGGATGCGCAGCGTCTCCCAGCAATGCAACACGATGATCAACCCAATTAGTGACAGGTTCACGATCGCAAAGGACCCATGATTTCCAGTTTGATCCACATTCGATGATTTGACGGGCCTTTGGATGGATATGTTCGAAACCTTCTGCGACCTCTTCTTTTGAGACTGGACGGCCGGAGATCGCTTCTTTTGCATCCCGGTGATAAGTGACAACAAGATTGAATAGCTTCCATCCTTTAAGCGGATAATGGACGATATGGCATTTCGGACCAGCCCATAGCGTTGCCGCATTCCAGCGCAGGTCTTCGGGCATTTGCTCTGTTGGAATGACAGATCGATATGTTATATGGCCGGAAATAGTCGGTTCCCCATCTCCGATCATCTGATTTCGAATAGGGGACCGCAAGCCTTCAGCACCGATTAATACGGCTCCCTTGATATCCGCCTGTTCCCTGATTTTGACAGAGACAGACGTCCCCTCAAGTTTATAACCCTCCACAGCATGGTTGGTTCGTAATTCAACGAGCGGGCTATTTTTGCATATCTCCAGAAGCGCATCATGTAAGTCTGCGCGATGCACGACAGCATAGGGGTTGCCGAATTTTTCCCTGAAAGGCTGATCCAGGGGGATTGCCGCTATATCTTCCGCAGTTTGCGCATCCATCAGGCGCAGCTTATCAATATAGACGGCTTTAGAGCGAGCCGCTTCTCCGATGCCCAGATAGTCAAAACAATGAAATGCATTGGGGCCAATCTGGATCCCTGCGCCTATTTCGCCAAAATTTGAGGCTTGTTCCAGGACGATAATCTGATGTCCTTTTTGAGCAAGACCACAAGCCGCAGCCAGGCCACCAATACCACCTCCAGCGATTACGATTGGTAAATCGGACATCTCAATCTCCTTTCATTTTCATGGTTCGTATACGTACTATTTTATTTAGTAAGTATACTAACCAAATAATGAAGTCAATATAGTTCGTGTACTTCCTTTTTTTAGGTAAGCGGATTATGATGATCAGATCTTGAATTTCCAGTAGTGCTTTTACGTATCTAGGCAGAGAGCCAATGCTTGAATTACATACTATGGCCGGACATCTGATCCGCCGTCTTAATCAAATATCGACATCTGTTTTTCAAAAGCATGTTAAAGCTGCGGGCTATCCAATGACGTCAGTACAATTTGCTGCGATGAGCGCGTTGCAGGCCAATCCTGGAATAGACCAGATCACACTCGCCGGCATGATTGCATATGACAAGGTGACAATTGGCGGCGTTGTCGAGCGTCTTGAAAAGAAAGGCCTGATAAACAGGGAAAGAAGTGAGAAGGATCGCAGGGCGAAAGCCATTAAACTCACTCGGCAGGGTGAGGATTTTTTGAAGGCGGTAACCCCTGTGGTCGTTAAGTTGCAAGATCAGATTTTATCGGGCCTGGATCAAGAGGAAAAAGAGCAATTTCTTCAATTGGCGGCCAAGGCGACAGCTGTGAAACAGTGACCTATATGAAGGCCATTTGATCATCAGTGGTTGTTTATCCGGTTGACAGTCCTTATATCTCAAGATAGTAAGTACAAAAAATAAACTAATAAAGAACACCATGCCCCTCGCTCAAACTCAAGCTGTCAAAAGCAGTCCGCCCTCGAACCTGTCCGTAATCCTGTCCGGGCCTATATCCAAAACACTCTTGCGCCTTGCCGCCCCCAATATTATCAGTTTTCTCGTGCAGGCCAGTGTAACCATGATGGAGATGTGGTATGTGGGCCTGCTGGGGACGGCAGCGCTTGCAGGGTTAGCTCTGGCCTATCCGATGGCGATGTTAATGAATATGCTAAGCGCTGGATCTGTTGGAGGTGTCATTGCAGCAACCACGGCAAGAGCCATTGGTGCAAAGGATATTGAGAAGGCCAATCGTATAATCTGGCATGGCATTGGTATTGCACTGGGTGCTTCTGCGTTATTTAGTTATGTATTTCTGGGTTTTAGCGAGAAAATCTACACGCTTATCGGAGGGCAGGACGAAAATCTGAAACAGGCCATTTCCTATTCCAATGCCCTTTTCACAGGTGTGATTTTTATCTGGCTTTTCAATACTTTTTCCAGCCTTATTCGCGGATCGGGTGATATGAAAACACCGGCGCGGGCCTTGCTGATCATGTCAGTTGTTCAGGTCATCGCAAGTGGTGTCTTAAGTCAGGGATTTGGGCCTATACCGTCCATTGGAATTGCCGGGATTGCCTGGGGAATGGTTCTGGGAAGTGCGGTTGGTTTTGCGATTGTCCTGATGCGTCTTCTTTCAGGAAAAGCAGGTATTCAACTGACGCTTTATGCCTGCCGGTTTGATAAATCCATTACAAAAGACCTTCTTAAGGTGGGGACTATTGCTGCAGCAAATCCAGTTCTTTCTATAAGCTCTGTTGTTTTGCTTACCTATCTGGTCAGCCGTTTCGGAGAAGATGCACTGGCGGGTTTCGGTATTGCGTCTCGCGTTGAGTTCATTCTTGTGCCGATTGTTTTTGGATTTGGCGCAGCGATGATTTCCATGGTGGGGAGCAATGTGGGGGCCGGACAGGTTCCAAGAGCTGAGCGGATCGCCTGGACAGGCGGCGCCATTTCTGCCGGTATATGTGGTGTGATTGGGGTGACCGTCGCAGTCTTTCCGTTGGCCTGGGCGGGGTTGTTTTCCTCCGAACCTGCAGTGCTGCAGGCTGCTTCTGACTATCTGCAGATTGCCGGGCCAAGTTATGCGTTTTTTGGGCTTGGGTTATCGCTTTATTTTGCATCACAAGGGGCTCATGCGGTTATATGGCCTGTTTTGGCAAGTCTTGGGCGCCTCGTTGTTGCTGTGGGAATTGGTGGATGGGCCGTCTCCGTCTGGCCGGACTATCATACCGTTCTTTATTGCATTGCTGCTAGCCTCGCCATTTACGGCGTTGGGCCTAGCCTCGCATTATTTTTGGGGGTCTGGCGGAAAACCAATGGCTATAAGGAAGGCGCCTGAAAAAGCGCCTTCCTTTTTTTGCTTATGTAAATTCGATCCCTTGCTCAGTAAGGGGAAGACTTGTGTATCTTTTGCCGGTCGCATCAAATATCGCATTGACCACTGCTGGTGCAACAGGGGGAAGACCAGGCTCGCCAACCCCTGTCGGATTTTCATCAGACTGAATGATATGAACATCAATGTCCGGGAAATCAGACATTCTGATCGGTTCGTAATCAGGGAAATTGACCTGGTCAACAACGCCATCGCTTAAGGTGATCTGGTTGCGCATCATCGCACCAAGGCCATAACCGATACCACTTTCCATCTGCGCTTTGATAACATCCGGATTAACAGCAATTCCGCAATCCACTGCGCAGGTAATTCGTTCAACCTTTATGCTCCCATCTTCAGCCACAGAAATCTCGGCAACCTCTGCAACATAGCTGTTGAAGGATTTATGAACCGCGATGCCGCGCCCGTGATTTTTGGGAAGTTCTTTTTCCCAGCCTGCCTTGCTGGCAGCCATTTCAAGAACGCCCAGCAATCGTTTCTGGTCTTTGGTGCCGTTTGACAGCAGTTCTTTTCTAAACGCAATCGGATCCTTGCCAGCTTCCCTTGCAACCATATCCATCATGGTTTCCATGGCGAAGGCCGTATGGGTATGTCCAACCGAACGCCACCATAAAACGGGAACCGGTGACTGCAAGTCACTTAAACCAACCGAAAAATCATGTATTGCATAATGGGTGTCGGCTATCCCTTCAACAGACGTATGATCCACCCCGTCATGTACAAGAGCACCTTCAAAAGGACTACCCTTGATAATTGACTTGGTTGCAACACGGTGATCCCAGCATTGCAGCTTTCCGTCGCCGTCAAGACCGGCGCGGATTTTATGTTTTGCCATGGGGCGATAATAGCCACCAGCCAGTTGGTCTTCTCGCATCCAGACAAGTTTGACCGGTGTTGTCCCGCCAAAGGCGACAAAGGCGAGGGAGGCTTCAAGATGATAATCTGATGTCGTTGTTGCCCGGCGACCAAAAGAGCCTCCTGCATATACCGTATTGATTTCCACTTGCTCCGGCTTCAGACCGAGAACGGCTGCTACAGTGGGTTTGGTAATTGAGGGGAACTGACATCCATCATGAACCCGCACACCTGTCGGGGTTGGTTCGATAACACAATTCAATGGTTCCATCGGTTCATGGGCAAGGAAGGGAACAAAGAAATCGCCTTCAATTACCTTGGCCGCATTTTGGAGCATTTTGTCCGTTCGCTCGAAATCTGTGTTTTTGGTGGCTTTAAATTCCGGCTTCTTCACCAGATCTGCATGGGCTTCTTCAAGCTGCTTGGTGCTGCGGGTTTCCGCCTTGCTCAAATCCCATTCGACACGAAGGGCATCTCTTGCTTGTTTAGCGGCCCAGGTGTTTTTTGCATAGACGGCCACACCGGCATTATTCGGCAGTGTTCTTGCATCGATAAATCCGCCAATTTTGGAGGCGTCCGATTTATCGAAGGATTTTACAAGAGCGCCAAAATTCTGTGGCCGTGCAACACAGCAATAAACCATGCCAGGCACTTTGACATCCATTGCAAAAACGGCCGTGCCATTGGTTTTGGCTTCACTGTCTTTGCGGCGCAGGGTTTCCTTGCCGATCAGTTTGAAATTGATTTTTGATTTCAGTTTCGGCTCGGCTGGTGGTGTGATGGTGCGGGCAATCTCAAGAACCTCACCGAAATGAGCGGATTTCTCGCCGCTTTTCAAAATACTGTTTTCAACAGTAATGCTTGCTGTCTCCACTCCCCATTTTTGAGCGGCGGCCTTGACCAGCACATCGCGCGCGGTTGCCCCAGCCTTGCGGTACTGAATGAAAGAGTTGGCAATGGCAGTTGATCCGCCTGTTCCTTGCGCGCCAAAAGCAAGATTGGCATATATCTTCGCGTTTGCCGGAGCAAACTGAACCTGAATATTTTCCCAGTCTGCATCCAGTTCCTCGGCGATCAAGGTTGTCAGGCCCGTTGTTGTGCCCTGTCCCATCTCAAAATGTTTGATTATTGCGGTGACGGTACCATCAGCATCGATTTTTACAAATGGGTTCAGTTCGGTCTCGGTTGTCGTTGCAGCCCAGCTTTTACTGGCATTCAATCCAATGAAAAGACTGGAGGAAGCAGCGGTGGCTCCGATCAGGAACGTGCGGCGTGTTGTTGTGATTGTCATTTTCTTACCCCTCCAGTTTATCGGAAGCCAGATGAATGGCGGCGCGAATGCGTTGGTAAGTCGCGCAGCGACAGACATTCCCACTCATGTAATTGTCAATATCCTCATCTGTCGGTTTCTTGTTTTCTGTTAGAAGTCCGACAGCAGACATGATTTGTCCGGACTGGCAATACCCGCATTGAACAACATCCAGTTCCCGCCAGGCGGCAACAACAGCATCTGAAACCCGGTCCTCCAGGCCTTCAATTGTTGTCACCTTGTTTTCTTCGACAGCTTCAATTGGTGTTTGGCAGGAACGAACAGGTTCTCCATTTACATGAACCGTACAGGCGCCGCAGGCCGCAACGCCACAACCGAATTTTGTCCCTGTCAGGTTGAGCTCATCTCGCAAGACCCAAAGGAGGGGTGTCCCCGGTTCCGCCTCAACCTCTTTCTTCTCGTCATTAACTGACAGTTGATATTTCATCCCATCTATCCTCAGAAAAGCTCAGATTCAATTTTCCTACGCTGATAAGATGGGATCTGGTTTTTATGAAGGAAAGGGTTAATCCTCCAAAGGGCTTGCACGATTCTCTTTTGCTTTTGGGGAATGTGCAGTCATTCCTATATAACTACGCATGAGCTGAGCGGAGCGATTGATGATCACAGATTACCAACGCAAGAAACTAAAAGACGAGATTTCCAGACTGGCGCCCTCGGAAGGCGTCCATGAAACACCTATAGGCGGCGTAAGGGTTTCCAGATGCAGTCAATGTGTTGAGCGAACTCCAATGGTTTATGAACCCGGTATTGTCATTTTGGCTTCTGGCAGAAAAAGAGGGTATATCGGCGGACAGATTTGCGAATATTCCCCCGATACCTATCTCGTTCTCTCCTCCACTCTGCCGTGGGAAGTAGAGATCATGGATGCGAATGAAAATGATCCATGTCTTGGTATGTTTATCCCTGTTGATAGTGCCTTGATCAGGAGTGTAAGTCTCTCTCTGGACAGCCTGAAAAATGATATTCGTCCGGCCAGTCGAAGCGGGTTTCCAAGCTCAATCATCGCAACGCAAATGGATAACAGAATACGCGATGCAGCAATCCGTTTGCTGGAGATGCTGAAAGATCCTGTGGATGCGGAAATTTTAGGCCCCCAGATTGTTAAAGAAATTGTCTATCAGATTCTGAAGGGACCCCAGGCGGAAATGTTGCGGTCTCTTTGCGGCCGGGACAGTATGAGTGCCCGAATACACAGGATTTTAAGTGATCTGAACAAGAACCCTGAGCGCGCTATTTCTGTTCCGGATCTTGCGGCCGAAGCGGGAATGAGTGTTTCCGCCTTTCATGCGGCCTTTAAAGAAACAACGTCAATGGCCCCGATCCAGTATCAAAAAGCCATTCGTCTTCATCGCGCCCAGATCCTCATCGTGTCGGAAGGCTTGCGGGTAAGCGAAGCTGCGTTTGAAGTGGGATATACCAGCCCTTCCCAGTTTAGCCGGGATTTCAGAAAACTGTTCGGTTTTCCGCCGAGTGTGACACTGGAGCAAGTGCCGGAATTTTACAGGCAATAAACCTTAAGAAGCCTTCTAAAGTTTTTTCTTTTTCCTGGATGCCAGTCCGGCGGCGTGAGCGTCTGCCATTTCATCGCGCTCCTTTTGCATGATCGGGTTGATATGTGTCTCACCAGAGAAAACATCAACCACTTCATTACAGTCTGCGCATCTGACTTCCACATTCAGGGAATGGGATTTGCCACGGTGTTTTACCTCCATCGGATATTCATCATTCTGCCAGGGACCGCACCATTTCTCACCCCATTGTTTGAGAGTTATCATGACGGGCCAAAGATCCCGTCCTTTTTCCGTCAAACGATATTCAAACCTTAAAGGTTTTTCCTGATAGGGGATCTTTTCGAGAATCTGATTGTCGACAAGGCTTTTAAGACGGAGCGTTAAAGAGCGGGGCGACATTCCCGTTTGCGCCTGCAAGCCATCAAATCGCTTATTAGAAAGCATGATTTCGCGAAGGATAACAAAGGTCCAGCCATCAGTTAGCTCAGAGCTGGACCGGGCAATTGCGCAATATCTGTCACTTAGAGAATGTCGCTTCATGACCGACGATAATACTCCGATTTTCTGCGGGTAAAAACTTACGATACGATTTCTTTTTTCAAGGAATACCTGCTTCGTTCAGTTTTTGGAACCGGGTAAATTGTACAGGCAATTCCTTTGAGTTGCTGAATACCCTGTTCCAGGTCGGTATGATCGTCATCATCCGGGCAAATCTGGGCATCAGCAAAATCCCAGGCACCAGAAAGACTTCCTTCTCCCTCCTGGCGTTCCGGATCCCACCAGCCATGAGGAACGCGTACCACACCTTCCGGCATCGCATCCTGAATATCGATTTGTGCTTTGACCTTGCCTTGAACCGTTTCAACATACGCCCAGTCATCCTGCTCAAGTCCGGCTATTTTTGCATCTTCAGGGGCGATGAAAAACCGCGGAGACGGGTTTCGCTCCCGCATTTTCCCGATATGGCGGTGACCGGTCTGGAAATATTCATCCTCGCGAACACCGATAAAGAGGGTGAGGGGGTATTTAGGATCCCGTGTCGGTTCCTCGCGCCAGTAAGGAAGGGGATCAAATCCGAAATCGTCCAGCATGGAAGAATAAAGTTCTACTTTCCCGGAAGGGGTTGCAAAGCCGGTTTGCTCATATTTTTTAAAAGTAATGCGGTTCATATGATAGGGATGTTTTGCCGCAAAAGCCTCAAAATCCATTCCAGTACCCTCAAGCCGATAATCCAGCAATTCTTTTTCAGTCTGCCAGGGGAAATATTCTTTCATGCCCATACGATAGGCAAGATCAATCCAGAAATCAAAGGCACCTCGGCATTCACCAGGCGGATTAACAACTTTCTGCGAGGTGCGATAAATCGCAGTCCAACCGAAACCGTCAGATAATCCGTTGCGCTCCAGCCAGCTGTCACTTGGCAAAATATAATCAGCAAGCTGCGCTGTTGGTGTTCTGAACTGCTCAAAAGCGACGATCAGATCCTGGTTCATAAGCCCTTTATAGATTGCTTTCATGTTGGCGTAGCTGAGGAGCGTATTGTTCGCCATCGCGAAGAACGCTTTCACCGGATAGGGATCCCCATGAGACATGGCCCGGAAGAGAGACGGAGGATGAGCCATATAATTTCCTGTCAGGAAATTTGTCCATTCATGCCCCCAGACCTCTTTGGTCTTTTTATTCAGCCGTCCCATCGCTTCATAGGTGAAAACAGGGTGCTTTTTCGCGCCTAACTGTTTTTGCTTTTGGCTTTCGGAAATCAGATCATGTCGTTCCAATTCACTTTCTGAAACAATATCCTTGTGAAATCCATGCATGATTTCACCGCCTGGAATATCCAGATTTCCGCAGATCGCCCTCAGGGTGCAATGAAGCCGGATAGCTGATGTTGAGTTTCTTTGCTGGTCCGTAATGGGCGTCCAGGGAATGACGGAGGGGCCGGATGTTGCATACAGGCGGGCAGCTTCCTGAATGAGATTTTTTTCAACTCCTGTTATTTTAGTGATCTGATCGAGGGAGAATTCATTGACGCGCGCTTTTAACTCTTCAAAGCCAACAGTCCATCTTTCTACAAAATCATGATCATAAAGCTGCTCATCCAGAATAACTTTAAGCCAGCCGAAAAGCAGGGCTGCGTCTGTCCCCGGCTTTAGAGGAAGCCACAGATCGGCAAGCTTCGCATTTTCGCTTTTTCGTGGATCAACAACAATCAGTTTTGCGCCTTTTTCCTGTGCACGCCGAATAGCGTTATAGACGGAGGTCCAGGAATGGGGTTTGGGGTCATGACCAAACAAAACAATGCACTGGGTCTGGCTGTAATCTGGATAAGGAAACCAGCCGTATACCATACGATTAACGGCGGATGTATTCCCCATACATAAAGCAACACCACTGATATAGTTAGGGGAACCCAGCACGTTCATGAACCGGCGACCCATCCCGTAATCATTTTGCACCAACGCGGGAGAGGAGGACATGGCGAAGGCTTCCGGACCATATTGACG